>DAISIS010000553.1:0-3803 GCA_036821925.1 Pirellulaceae bacterium | reverse complement strand
ATACAGGGAACTCTTCTTGTCGATCACGACACGCACACCATAGTAGTCGTATTGGCTGTCCGCCGCTCGGTCGTACGCCTTGTCGAACCCCATTGTGTAGCTGAACCCACTACACCCGCCCCCGGCGACGCCAATGCGCAGAAACATGTCGTCTTCCAGCTTCTGCTCGTCACGAACCCGCTTGATCTCCGCCGCGGCCTTCTCGGTCAGAATAATCGCCATCTACGAAATCCCCCCTGGAATGCTTGACCCCCTCTGGACACGCCACCGTATTTTCCACAAGCAGCTATGTGTAAAAGTACACCATTGGGCGGCTCGCGAAAAGCCGCCTCCGCAGAGAATCTGGAGATTTTCCCTAACCGGGTGTTTGCCCAAAACTTACAGACCGGCTAATCCAGATGGACAGGGCCCCGCAGCAGCCGGACAGCTGCGCTGATCGCCTCCACGGCATAGTCGATTTCGTCGACTGTGTTGAAGCGTCCGAGGCCGAATCGCAGGCTGTTGCGGACCTGATCGGCGTCGAGTCCGAGGGCGCGGAGCACGTGGCTGGGTGCGGGGCTGGCCGACGTGCAGGCGCTGCCGCTCGAACACGCGACGTCCGGCACTTTGAGCATCAGCGTCTCGCCATCGACGCGTGGGAAGCGGCAGTTCAGGTTGCCGGGCAGGCGCACGGCGGCATCGTCGAGGGTCGGCCCGTTGAGTACCACATCCGGGATGCCGCGGCGCAGGCCGTCGAACAACCGCTGGCGGAGTTGAGCGAGCCGCTGGCGTTCCTGATCCATTTCCTCGTTGCAGAGTTCGAGAGCGCGCGCCATGCCGACAATAGCCGGCACGTTGAGTGTGCCGCTGCGGAGTCCTCCTTCCTGACCTCCCCCATCGATCTGGCTGTTGAGCCGCACGAGGCGGCCTTCGCGTCGCACGAACAGGGCGCCGATCCCCTTGGGCCCGCAGAATTTGTGTGCGGACAGACTCAGCAGGTCGACCTGCAGCTGCTGCACATCGACCGGCATGTGTCCGACGGCCTGCGTCGCATCGGTGTGGAGCACCACGCTGCGTTCGCGACACAACGCGGCAATTTCAGCCAGGGGTTGGATGACGCCGATTTCGTTGTTGGCCAGCATGACCGTGACGAGAAAGGTGTCTGGCGACAGGGCATCTGCCAGGCGTTGGACGTCGATGCGACCGGCATCCGGGCGGTCGTGGGGGGCCACGCCCAGGTGTGTGACGCGGAAGCCCCGGCGGGCCAGTCGCGCCAGGGGGTCGAGCACCGCCTTGTGCTCGGTTTCCACGCTCACAATGTGGCCCCCCTCACCGCGGCGCCGTTCGGCCAATCCGCGAATCGCCAGGTTGTTGCTTTCCGTCGCACCGCTGGTGAAGACGATCTCCCGCGGACTGGCGTGGAGCGTCTGGGCGAGCGAGCGCCGCGCCTGGTCGACGGCCTCAGCGCATGCCCGTCCCCACACATGGCTCGTACTGCCGGCGTTGCCGTACTTGTCGCTCCAGAAGGGCAGCATCGCCTCCACGACGCGCGGGTCGACGCGCGTCGTCGCATGGTTGTCCAGATAGACGGGCTGATGGAGCATGGGACGGTACATCCCAAGACGGCGGGGACCGCGCCCGGCGTGCCGAGCGTGCCCCCTCCCGCCCGGAACCTCAGGGCCTGCCCGACGCTGCGCCAAAGAGCGCCTGCAGGCAGATTCGCGACCAGCTTTCGAAACCATCCAGGTCGGCAAGCAGCTCGGTGACCGGGCGAAAGCCGGCGTTGACAATCTCCGTCTCCCGCGGCCGCACGTCGGGCGATTCCACGTCAAACACGTGCACGACGCCCAGGTGCACCTTGCCGACCTCGGTCTCATCATCGTTGATCAGTCCGACACAGCGGTTGTGGTAGGCTGTGTGGATACTGACCTCCTCGTCCAGCTCCCGCCGCATGCCGACGTCGTAAGGCGCGTGGCCGTGCGCGTCATCGGCCGATATGTGCCCGCCGATCCCGACACTCTGTTTGCGGTGCAGTCGCTGTTCACCTTGGCCGGTGCCACGCGTGTAGCAGAAGACCGACGGTGGGCCGGCTTGCCGCGCGTGACAGAACAGGACGTACGGGATCAGCTGTTTGAAACGCGGATCCCCCTCCATCTCCGCGCGCGGCCGATAGCTGGTGTGCCGCGGCGACAGCAGACTCTCCAGATAGGGCGCCGCCCCCGGCAGGAACCCCTGGAAATAACCCAGCTCGTGAAGCAGCTGGGTGGGAACGACCAACACCTGTTCGCTGGGGACATCCGGCATGTGAGCTTCCTTCTCGTGCCCGTGGCACGCGTTTCGTGCCCGTGGCACGCGTTTGACCGTCATACTATGGGATGCCCGAGATGTGACAACCGCCATCCCGGACGATTATTCACCGGCTGCGTCGGCCCGACATCCGGGCTGCCGCAACGGCCCGCCCCCTCCGACCTCTCCCGACCGCCTGGAGACCGTTCCTCCCTCTACGCAATTCACTCAATGAGCATGGCATCGCCGTAGCTGAAGAAGCGGTACCGCTGCGAGACGGCAGCGGCGTAGGCGCGGCGGATCAGCTGGTCGCCACCAAACGTGCGGACGAGGACCAGCAGCGTGCTCTTCGGCAGGTGGAAATTGGTCAGCAGCGCATGGACGCAGCGGAATGTGTAGGGCGGGCGAATGAACAGGTCGGTCTCGCCCTGCCAGGCCCGCAGCTGCCCCTCGCGGGCCGCCGTCTCCAGCACCCGAACACTGGTGGTGCCCACGGCGACCACACGCCCACCAGCTTGGCGGCACATGTCAATCCGCCGCACGGTCGCCTCGCTGATCTCACCCCATTCGCGATGCATCTGGTGGTCCTCGACGCGCGAGACCGTGATGGGGCGGAACGTGCCCAATCCCACATGCAGCGTAACACAGCAGATGGCGATGCCGGCGTCAACCAAGTGGCCCAGCAACTCGTTGGTGAAGTGCAGTCCGGCGGTCGGAGCAGCCACCGCGCCCGGCTGCCTGGCAAACACCGTCTGGTACTGCGCCACGTCGTGGTCCTCCATGACACCGCCCCGGATGTAGGGTGGCAGCGGCACACGCCCCACCGCATCCAAGAGTTCCGTCGCTTGACCAACCCGTGTGGGCCGGGCTACCCACATGCCCGCCCCGAGATCAGCCATCAGCGTCAGGCCGAACGCGTTCTGCCCCTGGCGGTCTTCCAGCATGACTTGCTCGCCGGGCCGCAGTCGACCACGCGTCTTGCAGAGGACCTCCCAGTGCCCCGCCGGGTGGGCCGCCAGGAACAGTCCCGACCAACGCCCCCCGGTGGCCACGCGGTAGCCCACTAACCGAGCGGGAACAACGCGCGTATCGTTCAGCACCAGGCAGTCGTGGGGGCGCAGATAGTCGGGCAGATCCCGCACATGCGCGTGCGTCAACGACTGGTCGTGGCGCGACGCGACCAGCATCCGCGCGTCGGTGCGGTTGTGCAACGCTCGCTGGGCTATCAGTTCACCCGGCAACTCGTAGTCGTAATCACTCAGATCGGTCACGCGCCCCCCCCACCGAGACACACTGCCGCCGGAACCTCGGTCGCCGCCGGCGCGCCGACCGCATGTGGTGAACCAATGTCCTGCGCCGATAATAGGATCTAGAGTAATCTAGAGTAGCGGTGTTTTGCTGTGCGCGAATACGGGCAGCTGTTCGTCCCCGCGTCTGGCTCCGTCAGTGGTACCCATGGATCGTCGCCTGCACATTGCGCTGGTCATTACCGAACTCGAGGTCGGGGGTGCAGAACGCTGCCTGGTAAATCTCGCGTG
>DAISIS010000552.1:0-3807 GCA_036821925.1 Pirellulaceae bacterium | reverse complement strand
CGTGTTTGTCCCGGCCTACCGGCATGCACGGCAGTGCGGGCAGCCGATCGAACCCACGGACATTCCCGTGCTGGTGCGGATCGGCTCCAAGGACGTGCGCGGCCGGCTTCTGCGCAGCCGACTGCCCGACTCCCATGTGCCGGTGTACCTCGTCGAACAGGACAGCTACTACGATCGCCCGCAGTTGTACCGGGACGGTGGCAACGACTACCGCGACAACTGCGAGCGGTTTGTGTTCTTCTGTCGCGCCGTCATGCAGTCGCTGGGGGTGCTCGATATGCCCATCGACGTGCTGCACTGCCACGACTGGCAGACCGGCTTGATCCCCGCGTATCTCAAGATCGAACACGCCCGCGTGCCCGGCTATGAGCATATCGCCAGCCTCTACACGCTGCACAACCTGGCGTACCAGGGCAACTTCTGGCACTGGGACATGCTGATCACCGGTCTCGACTGGAAATACTTCAACTGGCACCAGATGGAGTTCCATGGCCACTTGAATCTCCTGAAAACGGGCATCGTGTTCGCCGACGCGCTCAACACAGTCAGCCCGCAATATGCGCAGGAGATTCAGAGCGAACCGCTCGGCTGCGGCCTGGCGGGTGTGCTGCGTGACCGCCGGGACGTGCTCAGCGGCATTCTCAACGGTGTGAACTACGACACCTGGAACCCGCAGCGCGACGGGTTGATCGATGCCACCTACGACGTGTCGTCGTGGCAGGCCGGGAAGGCCCGGTGCAAGGCGGCGCTGCAACGGGAACTGGGACTGCCGATCGCGCCGCGCCAGCCCCTGATTGGCTTGGTCGGGCGTCTGGCAGACCAGAAAGGCTGGCGTCTGGTCGGCGAACTCATGCAGCGCTGGGTGGGGCATCGCGAAGTGCAGTGGGCCGTCCTGGGAACCGGCGAAGAGGAATACCATCGCCTGCTGCATCGCTTGTCCGGCGAGTTTCCCACCAAGGTCGCCGTGCGGCTGGGATTCTCCGACCCACTGGCACACCGCATCGAAGCCGGCTGCGACATGTTAGTGATGGCCAGCCAGTATGAGCCGTGCGGTCTGAATCAGCTCTACAGCCTCAAATACGGCACCGTGCCCGTCGTCCATCGCACGGGCGGCCTGGCCGACACGATCACCGACGCCACACCCGAACACATGGCCCAGGGCACCGCCAACGGGTTCTCGTTCTCCCCGTACAGCAGCGAACAGCTGGAGCATGCGCTCAACCGCGCCTGCCACATGTACGAGCATGAGCCGGAACACTGGCAGAACATGGTCACGACCGGGATGCAGCAAGACTGGTCCTGGGATCGCAGCGCCCAGCGCTATGTCGAACTCTATACCTCGATTCTCGCCCAGCGGCGCCGGTGACCAGACGCGACTCAGCCCCCCCCGCGCCACGCGTGTGCACCACCGGCCCCGAGCCGTCGCCGAGCACCGCCGTTCCCCCATCGTGAGGGCAAACAGCAGCGACGGAGTTGGTTATCCCGCCAGACCCTGACGGGGGAATGACGGCTTGCCAGACAGTCACGCTCGGCGCACAATCCGTGCCTGTCGACTTGGTCGCCCGGTGCCTGTGTAGCACCATGTGTCACGTGTGACAACGTGTTACAGAGGCTCAGCAACCAAGGGTCAGACGCCTCCCCGGGGCAGTGTTTGGGGGCAGTTCCGACAGTTGGCCGCTTCGCGGGCGTCACGGCCGGACGTCCGGGTAGACCGCCGAACGGGAACTCGCCATTCCGGCCGCTCCGCCCGGAGTGCCCCTGAGCAGACTCCCAGATCGACCACCATGCACAGGCATTTTCCATGCCGCATCTGCGAAAAGATCCATTGTCCGACCGCTGGGTAATCTACGCCGAAGGACGGGAGCAGCGGCCCAACGAGTTTGAGCGGGTCGAGCGGCGGCGCGCCGACGCCCGGTGCCCCTTCTGTGTTGGTCACGAAGAGGATACGCCGCCTGCCATCGCCGTCTATCGCTCTGTGGCGGCCACCGACGCAAGCAACGGCGATGGCTGGACCGTGCGGGTGGTCCCCAACAAGTACCCGGCGCTGCTGGCCAGCGGCTGCGCTGATCCAATGCAGAGCGGGATCTACGTGCTGTGCGACGCCGTCGGCGCCCACGAAGTGATCGTCGAGACGCCACGGCACGTCGCCAGTCTCACACAGCTGACCCCCGAGGAAGCCCGCCTGCTGATGCAGGCCTACTGCGATCGGATCCGCGCTCTCCAGACGCAGCCCGGCATCAAGTACGCGCTGGTGTTCAAAAACGTCGGACCAGAAGCCGGTGCGTCGCTCGAACACGCGCACAGCCAGATCGTCGGGACGCCGATGGTGCCGAGCGAAGTTCAGCGCGAGCTGGTCGCCTGCCGACGTCTGTACCGGCAACACAAACAGTGCTTCTTCTGCCACGTGATTCAGGATGAACTGGATCACCGGCTGCGGCTGGCAGCCGAATCCGGTCGGTTCGCGGCAATCTGTCCGTATGCCAGCCGCACGCCCTTCGAGCTGTGGGTGCTCCCCCGCCAGCACCAGAGCCACTTCGAACGCCAGTCACCCGATCAGTTGGAGGAGCTGGCCCACTTCCTGCAGCGCACCATCGGCCTGCTGGAGTCGCAGCACACTCAGTTCGCCTACAACTACTTCCTCCACACGGCACCCTTTGACACGGCACCGCTGCGCCACTACCACTGGCACATAGAAGTTTTTCCACGCCTGACAACCACCGCCGGTTTTGAATGGGGTGCAGGCTATTACATCAACCCGGTTCCGCCTGAACAGGCTGCGGCGGTTCTGCGGTCCAACGGCACGGACCCGACTTGAGATCCGCGACCTTTCCGACTGGAAAAACTAGCTAAGCCAGATAAGTCGTGCCGATTACGTTGTGGGGCGCGATTGATACTTGCGCGCTTGTGCCTGTTCCGTACCGTTCCTCCCCGGCATCGCAGCAGCCATGACAAATCCAATTCGTTTCTGCCTGGTGCTCCACAATCACCAGCCGATCGGCAACTTTGACGGCGTATTCGAACAAGCGTATCAGGACAGTTACCTGCCGTTTCTGGACGTGTTCGAACCGTTTCACGACCTCCGGCTTTCATTGCACGTCAGTGGACCTCTGCTCGAGTGGCTGGACGACCATCATCCGGACTACCTGGACCGACTCGCGCGACTGGTCACTGCCGGCCGGATCGAGATCGTGGGCGGTGCGTACTACGAACCGATCCTGACGATGATTCCATCGCGTGACCGGATCGGGCAGATCGAGCGGTACGCGCAGTGGTTAGAGTCGCGGTTGGACGCCCAGGTGCAGGGGATGTGGATCCCCGAGCGGGTCTGGGAGCAATCGTTGACCAGCGACCTGGTGCAGGCGGGGGTGAAGTACACGGTCCTCGACGACTTCCATTTCCGCAATGCGGGGCTGGTGCCCGACCAGTTGCACGGCTTCTATCTGACCGAGGACAACGGTCGGCTGCTGACCGTGTTTCCCGGCAGCGAGCGGTTGCGGTACCTGATCCCCTTCGCTGCGCCGCACGAGACGATCGCGTACTTGCGGGGGATCGCCGACCGGTTCACCAACGCGGTCATCGTATTTGGCGACGACGGCGAGAAGTTTGGCACGTGGCCGGACACGAAGAAGCACGTGTACCACGACGGGTGGCTGCGGTCATTTTTTGAAGCGTTGGCAGCCCAGCGTGACTGGCTCGCCACGACAACGCTGGCCGAGGCGGCGGCCGGGTCTTCGCCGGGGGGCAAGGTGTATCTGCTGGGCGCGAGCCACCGGGAAGTGACGGCATGGGCGCTGCCGGTCGACCGGC
>DAISIS010000551.1:0-3820 GCA_036821925.1 Pirellulaceae bacterium | reverse complement strand
CGCATCCCAGGGCTCGGCAATCAATCGCACCCCCCCCAGCACCGGATCGGACCGGATCGCCGAGACGATCCACGAGTCCTCTGGACTGACGGTCCCGTCGGTCTGCCGGGCGAACACGGACGCCAGGTCGAAGCGGAAGCCGTCCACATGCATCTCGACGACCCAGTGCCGGAGGCTGTCGAGGATCATCCGGCCGACATACCGGTTGGCGCAGTGCAGCGTGTTGCCGGTACCCGAGAAGTTCTTGTAGGGATGGCTGAGTGGCCCGCCCAGGATGTAGTACGTGGTGTTGTCGATCCCCTTGTAGCTGTAGCAGGGGCCGCGGTTGTCGCCTTCCGCCGTATGGTTGAACACGACGTCCAGGATCACTTCGATGCCCGCATCGTGCAGCGCGCGCACCATCTCTTTGAATTCGTCGTGGGCGGCGTGGCGGGCCGACGCATAGGCGTGGTGGGGGGCGAAGAAATTGAGTGTCATATAGCCCCAGTAATTGCCTTCCTGCGGGTCGTATTGGTGCACCGGCATCAACTCCACGGCCGTGATGCCCAACTCCTGCAGGTAGGGAATTTTCTCGATCACACCGCGATAGGTGCCACGCTGCTCCGCCTTCACGCCGCTGTTGGGGCGCCGCGTGAACCCGCGGATGTGCATCTCGTAGATGATCAGGTCGTGCTGGTGAAACGGCACATCCCGTTCCCCCCAGTCAAACGGCGGCTCGTCTTCGTATAGCACCCCCAAGGGCGCTCGGCCCCAGTTGCAGCCGGGCCCAATAGCCGCTCGCCGGTCGAAGGTCGCGGGAAAATGCACCGATTTCGCGTAGGGATCGAGAATCAGCTTGTCCGGGTCAAACGCGTGCACCTCGAACGGACCGCCGCCCCGCGGGCCATCAATCTGGTACGCGTAGTACCGCGCGCCGTGCATCTCTTTCTTGGGGACGCGGCAGTGCCAGATGCGGCCCGACTTGTTGACCAGATGATTCAATCGCTTCTGCACAACCGGCTGCGCCACATCGCGCGGGTGAAACAGCAGCAGGGTGACCGACGTCGCGTGCTTGGAGTAGAGCGCGAAATTGAACGCGTTCTCCGCGGCAATCCAGGTCGTGCCGATTGGGAAGGCCGCCCCCTCCGTGGTGTACCAGTTGTTGGTCTGGCGTACGCCCATGGCAAGTCATTTCGTAACGATCGTAGCGAACTCACCAGCTGTCGCGATGGCGCCAACCTTGCCTGTGCGGCTGCCCTGATTGTCCTGCGGGACTGGCAACGCCGGGGGAAGCTCGGCCTGGGGGGTAATCTATTGTACACCACAATCGGCTGCCCGCTTGGCACCGGCCGGGATTCCGCAAACAATGGGGAAGATTTCGCTGTGGCCCGCCGCCGTCCCCGCGGGCTGCAGCGAGACGCCGGTGCCGGAACTGACGAATCATCCTCGCAGACGGAGTCGAACGCATCCCATGCCAGCTCAACGGATCCCCGGAGTCGTTGCACCGCCTGATGCGCTGACGGATATCGGACGCTTGACCGACGCCTACTACGCGCGCCAGCCCGATCTGGATGACCCGCGTCAACTCGTCTCGTTTGGCACGAGCGGACATCGGGGAACCTCCACAGACGGCACCTTCAACGAGCCGCACATTGCGGCGATCACCCAGGCCATCTGCGACTACCGCCGCCAGCAGCGCTACGCCGGGCCGCTGTTTCTCGGCAAGGACACGCATGCGCTCTCCGCACCGGCAGAACAGACGGCCCTGGAAGTGCTGGCCGCCAACGGCGTACAGACCGTCATCCAGCAGGCGAACGGCTACACGCCCACGCCGGTTATCTCGCGCCACATCTTGGCGCATCGCAGTGCGCAGCCGGCCGCGCTGGCCGACGGCATTGTGATCACCCCGTCCCACAACCCGCCGTCCGACGGCGGCTTCAAGTACAACCCGCCTCACGGCGGCCCCGCAGATACGCAGGCCACGAACTGGATTCAGCAGCGCGCCAATCAGCTGCTGCGCACCGGGCAGGAGATTCGCCGGGTCCACCTCCAGTCGCCGCAGGCCGGCGCGTGCGTGCAGCCCGCCGATCTGATCGGTCCCTACGTCGCAGCGCTGGCGCGCGTCCTGGACTTCGACGTGATACGCTCAGCCGGTCTCAAGCTGGCGGTCGACCCGCTGGGCGGAGCAGCCGTCGCGTACTGGGCACCCATCCAGGAGCGGTACCGGATCGATCTGCAGATCGTCAACGACCGGGTCGATCCCCAATTCGCGTTCATGCCTCTGGATCATGATCGCAAGATCCGCATGGATTGCTCGAGTCCGTATGCGATGGCCAATCTGGTGCAGCTGAAAGACCAGTTCGACGTCGCCTTCGGCAACGACCCGGACGCGGATCGGCATGGCATCGTCACCCGGTCTGCCGGATTGATGAATCCCAACCATTACCTGGCGGTCGCCATCCGGTACCTGTTCTCGCACCGGCAGCGCTGGTCCCCGCAGTTGGCTATCGGCAAGACGGCGGTCAGCAGCGGCATCATCGATCGCGTCGCCAACGCGCTCCAGCGGCGCGTGGTGGAAGTCCCCGTGGGGTTCAAGTGGTTTGTCGACGGCCTGCACAGCGCCCAGTTCGGGTTTGCGGGGGAGGAGAGTGCGGGGGCCAGTTTCCTGTGCCAGGACGGCAGTGTCTGGACGACCGACAAGGACGGCCTGATCCTGGGACTGCTGGCCGCCGAGATCACCGCGCGCACTGGCCGCGATCCGGGCGAACACTTTGCGGAGATCACGCGGCAGTTCGGCCACCCCTGCTACCGCCGCCTGGACGCGCCGGCCGACGGACGGCAGAAAGCCGTCCTCCAGAACCTGTCTCCGGATCAGGTGACGGCGTCGACTCTGGCCGGCGATCCGATTGTCGACAAGCTCACCTGCGCTCCCGGCAACCAGGCTTCGCTGGGCGGGTTGAAGGTTGTCACGGCCCAGGGCTGGTTTGCCGCCCGCCCGTCCGGCACGGAAGACATCTACAAGATCTACGCCGAGAGCTTCCAAGACGAAGCGCACCTGCAGCGCATCATCGACGAAGCACAGGAAATCGTCTCCGCCGCGCTGCGCGCGGCACAGTGATGCCGGCTGGCGGCGGCCATCGGGAGCGGTCCGGCTCAGAACCCCGCATGCGGAACCCGGTTCGTCGATCTCGCCCCGCAGCCCGGTCCGGACGCCGTATGACCCCCGACGGGTCAGAACCGTCTCACGCGCGGTTGCGCACCCGGCACTCGCGGAAATCGACGCCGTGAAGTGAGGATGGCGGGGCTCGAACCCGCGACCTACGGATTAAAAGTCCGTTGCTCTACCGACTGAGCTACATCCTCAAGTATCTGCGGCAAAATAACTTATGATTTGCCACCATCTTACTCGTGATACAGAATCCCGCGCCATGAGCGGGGGCTTCATCCGAACCAATGGGCAAGCGCTACATACTACAGGTCAAGGAGTTAGCTATCAACGGGGCTTGGACAGCGGCTCACTTACGGACCACGAAATTCGGGATCAGCGTGTCTGTGCCCCATGTATGTGTTTCCATGAAGCATCTATGTTTCATTCTCTGGCGGCTGATCGTTCTCCACCCGCTCGATTCCCGGCGTCCGATAGTGGCTCTCGCCGCACGAGTGCATGTATAATGCACTGGCCTTCGGTACTTAGCTCGGAGTTGATCCATGAGTTCTGTGACGCTGCAACTGGAATTGCCTGAGGACTGGGAGCAGTTTCGCTTGCCCTTGGCACTCGATGCCAGACTGCAAACGCTGCTGGATCGGCAAGACGAGGAAGGTTCGCTTTCCGACACGGAAC
>DAISIS010000550.1:0-3835 GCA_036821925.1 Pirellulaceae bacterium | reverse complement strand
AAAACTGAACACTGAAAACTGAACACTGAAAACTGAACACTGAAAACTGAACACTCCCCCTCCCGGTTCCGAACGGCAGGTTGGCCGGTTACAATTGCCGAGGAATACAGGGATGAACGGGGCGCAACATGACTGGCCAGCCGGCATCGACCGATCGAACTCCGCAGGCGTCTGCCAAGACGCATCCCTATCCGGCATGGTCGCCACGGTTCTGGCACGGGATGCGGTTTGGGGACTGGATGCGGCTGCTGGCGGAGAATCGCTTTCGCATCCATCCGTACCGGTGGGTGATGGTCGGTTTGATCTCGTCGATCACCCCTTTCAACACGGTGATGTCGCGCGTCCAGCGGCTGTGTTTCGGACGCCGCATTGATGCGACGCCGATCCAGCCGCCGCTGTTTATTATTGGACACTGGCGCAGCGGTACGACGTTTCTCCACGAGTTGCTGGTGCTGGACGAGCGGTTCACGTTTCCGACGACGTACCAGTGTTTTGCTCCTGAGCATTTTCTGCTGACGGAGTGGTTTTTGGCCCGGTACTGCGGTTTCCTGTTGCCCAAGCAGCGTCCGATGGACAACGTGCGGGCGGGGTGGCAGCGTCCCCAGGAAGACGAGTTCGCGCTGCTGACGATGGGCGTCCGCACCCCCTACCGCCGGATGGCGTTCCCCAACCATCCGGCTCCCGATCTGGAATACCTCAATATGGAAGGCATTCCGGCGCCCGAGTTGGCGAAGTGGTGCCGCGCGATGCGGGCTTTCGTGCAGACGCTGACCTATCGCAGCGCCAGGCGGGTGATTCTCAAGTCACCGACCCATACGGGGCGGATCGCGTTGTTGTCCGAGCTGTTCCCAGGCGCTCAGTTCATTCACATCACGCGGGACCCGTACGCCCTGTTTCCGTCGACGCAGCGGTTGTGGAAGTCGCTCGATGCCGTCCAGGGTTGCCAGGTGCCCCGGCACCAGCAGTTGGATCAGTACGTCTACGACGCCTTGCTCCGCATGTACGACGGCTTTGCGAAGCAGCGGGCCAAGCTGGATCCGGCCCAGATCGTGGACATTCGCTATGAGGATTTGGTGGCGGACCCGCTGGGCGTGGTTGAGGAGATCTACCGGAAGCTGAGTCTGGGAGATTTCGCGCGCGTGCGCGGCGCGCTCGAGGCATACCTGCACCGCGAGAAGTCGTACCAGACGAACCGGCATGAGCTGGCGCCGGAGGTCCGCGCCGAGATCCGGCGTCGCTGGCACCACTACTTCGAGCAGTACGGCTACGGGACCGCTGCTGCGGATCACGCTCAGGGGAACTCGGCGGCGATGGGCTGCCCCGAGCGATCGCAAGGCGGCAGTCTGGGGGTCAGATCGCGGCGTGCGTAGAGCGCGTATCCGTCGTCGCGGTAGACGCGTTGCCAGGGCGCATCCGCGCCGGCCGCCTGCAGCGGCTCCAGCCGGGCTTCGAGCGGACTGGATCGCGGCACGAGCACCACGTCGGGCGGGTAGCGGCGGAGCGTCTGCTGCCAGGCGTGCGCGGTGGCGTACAGATCCCACAACTCCTGCACCTGGTCGGGTGGGAAGGCCACTTCGTAGCGGCCGTCACAGCTGACCTTCACGGCCGGATGCAGCTTCCACGACACGAACGCGCCGGCCTCGAACGGCACCATGACGTGGCCCGTGAAGGCCGCCGCGCGCAGATACTCCACCGCCCCTGCCGGGTACTGGAGCGACGGGTCTTCGGCCCGGGTCAGCGGCAGACGCAGATCCCAGCATCGATTGCGCGCCGCCTGCGTGACACCCAGGACGCCCAGCCCGATCCACAGGCAGCAGAGCCATCTGGCGTGCTTGCAGCTGAACAGGCCGATGGCCCGGCCCGCGGTGGTCTCCGCCAGCAGCGGTGGCACGTAACCGATCCAGACCACCGCGTAGATCGACAGATGCCGCACGTGCTGGCAGGCCAGCAGGGCGGGCACAAGGATCATGAGCAGTTCCCCGGAGCGCTGGCGCGCCTGCCGGCACAGGACATACCCGAGCGGCAGCCAGGTGATGGCGTACAGTACCAGCAGACGCGGAAAATGCCAGAGCGGCTGCCATTCGGCGATGAAGGGGCGGTCCAGACGCACGGCGTGCCACAGATAGGGCCCGTACTGCCAGCCGTACGGGTTGACGCCCAACAGCACCGCCATCGCTGCGGCGACGGCCCACAGGTGCCGCGTGGCGCGGGTCGCGGCACCGATCGCCCGGTGGTGGCGGTAGGCCTCGACCCAGCGCCCCAGCGCGTAGATCCCGTACAGACCGACGCCGACCAGGAAGCCGGCATGCAGGTTGAGCCAGACGACGTAGACCGGGAGCCAGATCAGGATCCACCGCCGTCCCCCCTGCCGGTCCTGTTCCAGCAGGTGCAGCAGGCCGACGGTTCCGCCCAGCGTAAACAGCTGGGCACGCACCGAGAGGAAGCCGATGCAGCCGCAGAGGATGGCCAGCGGTGCGAGTAGTGACAGTACTGCGTCACTGGCCCCGCGGCGTTTGGCCAGGAGCCAGCAGCCTGCCGCGACGGCACACGCCCCGGCGTACTTCAACAGCGTCAGGCCGGCGCTCCCCAGACTCATGCTCAACACATAGAACACGGCGCCGGCGCCCCACTCATGATGGACGCACGGACTGACGGTCGGTGTGTAGGCGAACACGTCCTCGATCGGCACGCCCCCCGCCTGGAGCGCCTCGCGGAACCAGGCCATCTCGTGGTACAGGTCCGGCGACACCCGGTGGATGGCGCTGATGCTGCCGAGCCAGACGCCCAGCAGTCCGAACCAGCTGGCCCAACGCAGCCGTGGGCTCGTGTCGCGCGGGTGTTGTTCTGCGGTGTCACATGTCACGGGCGGGCCCCCCACGAACCACGACGGGCGGCCACTGCGCCGCCTCCGGCCGGTGCTGAACTCTAGCATGTACGCCGCGTGCTGGCCGGGCAGCGTCTTGCCCTGCAGCTGGTAGACGTAGCGGAGGATTTCGGCCACCGCCGCGTACTGATCGGTCGGGATCGGCTTGTTGAGGTCGACGTGTTTGTAGAGCGCCTGGGCCAGCGGCTTGCGTTCGAGGACCGGGATATTGTGTTCCAGTGCGAGGCGGCGGATCTGCTGGGCCATCACACCGGCCCCCTTGGCCACGACGATCGGCGCCTCCATGGTGGTCGGATCGTACTGGATGGCCACCGCCAGCTCGGTCGGGTTCGTGACCACGACGTCGGCCTTGGGCACCGCCGTCTTCAGGCGGTTCATGACCAGGTGCCGCTGCACCTGCCGCCGGCGGGCGATGATGTGCGGGTCCCCCTGCAGCATCTTGAACTCCTCGCGGACCTCCTGGGTGGTCATCCGCAGGTCTTGCTCGTGCTTCCAGCGTTGGAAGCCGTAGTCGAAGATGGCCAGGATCAGCAGCGCGATGCCGATCTTGAGGCAGGTGTCCAACAGGATGTTGCTCGTGGCGCTCCCGATGTCACCCACGTCACGCATGCTCAGAGCGAAGATCTCATCGTAATGATCGTAGACGCACCAGGCGGCGACCGCCGACACCACGGCGACCTTGAAGACGCCAAATCCCAGCCGCACCGCACTGGTCAGCGAGAACAGGCGGCGGGCGCCCTGGAGCGGATCGATGCGGCTGAGGTCGGGTGCCAGCTTCTGCGGCAGGAACAGGAAGCCGACCTGTCCCAGATTCGTTACGATCCCCAGCAGCAGCAGCAGGCCGACGAACAGCAACAGCACCCGCGCCAGGCGCGCCAGAATGCCATGGCAGGCCGCCACCGCGGTGGGCGCGTCGAACTGCAGCGCTGCCGTGCCCCCCAGCTGCTCGCG
>DAISIS010000549.1:0-3843 GCA_036821925.1 Pirellulaceae bacterium | reverse complement strand
TGCAGGAGCATGCGGACGGTAAGACCGATGTGCGGATCGAGATGACGATGACCAGTCCCATGTGCCCAGCCGGCCCGCAACTGGTCGCGCAGAGCAAGCAGGCCGTGGCGCGCATGGAGAACGTGGGGACGGTCGACGTCAAGGTCGTTATGTCTCCCCCCTGGACGCCCGACTGCATGACGGAAGAAGCGCGCGATCAGCTCGGGATGTTCTAGCGTTGCGTTCTGGCAATCTCGTTTCATGCGCATCCTGCTGTACGAGTACCTCACCGGAGGCGGCCTGTGGTCCGACCAGTTGGAGGACCCACTGCAGCACCCGCTGCTGGCCGAAGGACGCGCCATGGTCGAGGCGGTGGGGACCGATCTGCAGCGGGTGGCGGGCGTCCAGCTCGTGACGTTCCAGGACGCGCGTCTGGCGCGGCACTGCGCGCCGCCCGGCGCGGTGGTGACCATTGCCGGTGCCCCGCACGAGCAGGAGGCGCTGGTCGCCTGGTCCTCCCGAGTCGACGGCGTGCTGCTGATCGCTCCCGAACACGGCGGTCGCCTGCTGTGCCGATCGCGGTGGGTGGAGCGGCACGGTGGCCGGCTGCTCTCACCCGATGCGGCGTTCGTCGAGATCGCCACAGACAAGTCGCGCACGGCGGGCCTGCTGGCCGCCTCCGGGGTGGCCGTTCCCCGCGCGGTGCAGTTGGACCCGGGGGTGCCGATTCCCGACGGCTTTCCGTTCCCCGCCGTGCTCAAGCCGAACGATGGCGTCGGAGCGCTCGAGACGCACCTGCTGGCTGACCGTGCGGCGGCCGTGCGGCTCCGCGGCACGTACGGCGGCGTGCGACGTTTGGAAGCGTATTGTGCGGGGCTGCCGGCGAGCGTCCTGGCGATGTGTGGCCCAGCGGGTCCGCGGCTGCTGCCCGCCTGCCAGCAGCGCGTCACCTGCGCGGGGCAGTTCTGCTATGCGGGTGGCACGTTCCCGCTGCCAGACCCGCTCGCGCAGCGGGCCGGGCCGCTGGCACGCGCCGCCCTGGCCGCGCTGCCGCGCACCGGCGGATTCGTCGGCGTTGACATGATTCTCGGTGCCGCGCCGGACGGCACGGGCGACGTCGTGCTGGAAGTCAACCCGCGTCTGACCACCTCCTATGTCGGCCTGCGCTGCGGCACGTCAGCGAACCTGGCAGCGGCGATGCTGGCGATCCGGCGCGGCGCGGCGTATCCGTCGTTGTGCTTCCGCGCCGGGACGGTAGAATTCCAGGCAGACGGGCGGATTCGGCAGACAGGTGGCTCCGCGAGCACCGCGCTATGAACTGGTTGGCTCTCGATATCGGCGGCGCGAACGTGAAGCTCGCGGACGGTCAGGGCTATGCGGCGTCCTACCCGTTCGCTTTGTGGAAAGACCGGGACGGGCTGGCCCGCCAGCTGCGTGCGGCCATCGCCGGTTCGCCGCCCCACGATCATCTGGTCGTGACGATGACCGGGGAGCTGGCCGACTGTTTCGCCTCCAAGGTGGACGGGGTGACATTCATCCTGCAGGCCGTGCATGCAGCGGCTGACGGGCGGCATACGCGTGTGTATCTGGTCAACGGCACGCTGGTGTCTCCGCAGGTGGCGCTAGCGCGTCCGCTGCTGGCCGCGTCGGCAAACTGGCACGCGCTGGCCTGCTTCTGCGGCCGGTTCGCCCCGCAACGCCCCGCGTGGCTGATCGACGTGGGTTCGACTACGGTCGACCTGGTGCCGCTGTCGGCCGGCCGCCCCCTGGCGCCCGGCGAGACCGATACCGACCGTCTGCTGGCCGGTCAACTGGTGTATACCGGGGTGGAGCGGAGCCCGGTGTGCGCCCTGGTGCAGTCGCTCCCCTATCGCGGCCAGGAGTGCCCGGTAGCGCAGGAGTTGTTCGCCACCACGCGTGATGTCTACCTCCTGCTGGGCGATTTGCCGGAGGTGCCCACCGATCATCACACAGCCGATCACCGACCGGCCACGCGCAGCGCGGCGTGCCGCCGCATGGCACGCATGCTCTGCGCCAGCGAGCTGCAGTTTGAGCCTGAGGACGCTGTGGCGTGTGCCCGGCACGTCGCCCAGCAGCAACTCGCGATGCTCGTGCGCGCCGCGCGGCGTGTGCTGCAGGCGATGCAGTTGCCACCAACGGCGGTGATTCTGTCGGGGCACGGTGAGTTCCTGGCGAGCCGCCTGCTGGCTGCACTGGCGTGGCAGGGCGAAACGGTGTCACTCGTAGACAAACTCGGACCGATCGTGTCGCGCTGCGCGCCGGCTCACGCGCTGGCCGTGCTGGCGCGCGAATCGACATGACACTCCCGCTCCCCGGGAGGGCGGAGAGTGGGTGCCGCCGTGCCGAGCGGCGGATGGCAGATGACGGGGTTGAGAAGGCGGATCCACCATGCACAATCGATCGCCGCGGCAGCTCGCGCCCGCGTGTGCCTGCCGCGTCGTGAAAGTGGGCGGCAGCCTGCTGGATCTCCCCGGCCTGGGGCACACCTTGCAGACGTGGCTCGCCGCCCATCCGCCACTGGCGAACCTGCTGGTCGTCGGCGGCGGCACCCTGGCCGTTCAGGTCCGCCGACTGGATCAGCTGTATCACCTGCCCGGCGACGCCGCGCACTGGCTGGCGATCCGAGCCATGGACCTCAACGGCTACGTGTTGAGCCACCTGGTTCCCGGCGCACGCTGGATCCCCGACTGCACTGCCTGGACGCGCGATCCGACGGCGGCGGGCCAGGCACTGTGGGTCCTGGCAGTCGAACCGTTTCTGCGGCACGGTGAGCCGGCGTTCCCCGGGCGCCGCCTCCCCTGCGGCTGGCAGGTCACAAGCGACAGCATCGCCGCGCGCGTGGCGGCCGTCTGCCAAGCGACCGAACTCGTGTTGCTCAAGTCGGTCGACCCCGCACCACAGGGCGCGGCGCTCTCCCTCAGTCGCGCGGCGTCGCTGCAGTGGGTCGACGAGTTCTTTCCTGCCAGCGCCGAATCGCTGCAGCGGATCCGGGCAGTGAATCTCCGCGATCCCGCGTTCGCCGAAGTGCGGTTGACCGCCTGACGCCCGCACGCCGGTCTCGCCACGCTGCGCACCGCGTGCCACGCCAGATTAGCGCGACTGCCACGTGCTGCTTGGTGCCGGGGACTGAGCCGGGGACTGTGCCGGGGCCGGAGTTTGACTGCTGGTCCCGGACTTGGGGCTGATGAAACGCAGGAACGATGGCGTGCTGACGCTGGTCGTCGAACGGCTGGCCAAGTGCACCGGTTCCTCCGTCGGAGTGAACGGCCGGGGTTCCGCCACCTGCGTCGCATCGTTGACCCGCATCCCGGCAAGCTGCAGAGTGGATGGCGAACTCGCCGCCGCCTCGTCCGCCTGCACCAGCGTATCGATCGGCAATGGATCATCGCTCACCCTCGTCGCCGGCAGGCTGTCGGCAAGTGTCGAGCCAGGTTCATAGGATGCCTGAGCCACCGGCACAGCCTGGTCGGTTAAGTCATCCTGCACGGCCCCCATGTACGACACCGGCGGTACCGCAGGCGGCGCCGCTGGCGGTGCCGCTGGGACAGACTGAGGTGAGCCGACCGGCGCTGTGGCCGGCGCTGTGGTCGGCGGAGCGGCCGGCGACTGCCCCGCAGGAGCCGTCGGCGCATAATACTGCCCCGCCGTCCCCACCGCTCCGGTGCGCGGCGGCGGCACCGTCGGGGATCCGTAGGGGGCCAACACGTTGAACGAAGGAGCCGGCGCACGGCAGCCGACCAACAGACACGCTGCAATCAGAATCGTCACGTACCGCGTCATGGCCCCCGGACTCCTTGTCGACCGACAGTCAATAGAAGGGGCCGTAGACTATCGTTTTGCCGC
>DAISIS010000548.1:0-3864 GCA_036821925.1 Pirellulaceae bacterium | reverse complement strand
TGGCGGCCGGTGGCTGGTCCGATATCGCGGAGTGGCTGGCCGGATTCGCGATGGGTTGATCGCGGCAAAGGGTGGGGGCAGTAATTATGCTGGTAGGTGAGGAGTTGCCGCTCTGCGTATGAGCGGCGCGTACACAAAAGCGCCTCGCTGCGAAGTTAGCGCTTCGCAATGAGACTTGACCGTCAGGGAGCGGCTACTCCCGTGGGCCCATCTCAGCGTTGCGAAATGTCACCCGTCGTGCAAGACGCCTCTTGGCGTCTGGGGCGTCGAATCTGTCTGCTCAAAGGCTGTGAACGGAGCTTTCAGCCGCAGCACCCCCTGAGCCGCTACTGCAGTGAGGCTTGTCGGGCAGCTGCCTGCCGCTGGCACCGCCAGCAAGCGAATCGGCGTTATCGGGCTAATGAGCAAGGCCAGTGCCGTCGGCGAGAACAGGCCTGCCGGTATCGGGAGCGCAGCAGGCAGCGCGAACCAGAACATGGCCCGCCCGCTGAGTGCGGCGAGGGCTATCCCATCCCCGGTGGGGTGGAGGCACACTCTTGTCCCCGCCCTGGCTGTTACGCCAGGTTCGTGAAGACCCGGCGTTCTCCTCTGCAAAAGTTCTGCTGCGCGGCGTGTCGACAGGCTTTACGTCGCGTCTTGATCCGCGAGCGACGATGGCAGCGAAGATTGGCACACCTGGGGCGCGTCCGCTGCCCAGATCACGCTTTCTGGTAGCGTCTGACTTTCTGGTGTGCGCAGTATTGGCTCTGCGGCTCTCTGTGGCTTAGATTCCGGCTCCCTTCGCCGCCCTACGAGAGGACGGGTTCCAGCAGCGGAGCATGAGAAGAGGCAATTTTCTTTCGAGAGGATCACCAGCATGACGTGGCCTGAGGGTGAAGTGCGCCCGCTTCCTTTAGAAGCGATCGATGAACGGCTGCACCGCTATCGGCTGGCACAACCGAAGCTGGAAAAGAGCATGGCCCAATCGTTGGCACGTTACGGTCAGATCTCACCGATCGTGATCTGCATGCTGGAGGCGGCCTATGTGTTGATCGATGGTTTCAAGCGTCTGCGGGCGGCCCGGACGCTGCAGGGACTGCGCCATCTCTACGCGCGTCGCATGGATGTGGACGCGCAGAGCGCGAAAGCAGCGATCTATCACCTGAATTGCATCGGCCAACGGCCTGTGGAACTGGAGGAGTGCTGGATCGTCCACGCGCTGGTACGTGAAGACGGTCTGTCGCAGGTGGAAGCAGCTCAGCTGTTGGGGCGCCACAAGAGTTGGGTCAATCGCCGCCTGGCGATGCTGGAGCGTCTGTGTGAGGCGGCACGGGAAGAACTCCGTCTGGGGTTGTTGACGCCCGCCCTGGCCCGACAGTTGACGCGGTTGCCGCGCGGCAACCAGGCCGATGCGTTGACCACGGCCCGGGAAGCATCCCTCACTTCGCGCGAGTTGTCCGGGGTCGTCGACTTGCTGTTAGCCAGCAGCACGCAGGAACAAACAGCCTTCGTGTTGAGCGAGCCGCGCCGCGCCTTGCGCCAGGCGGACGAGCGCTTCATCCATCACTGGGATCCGCGTCTGAGCGTGGCGGGCAACCGCGTGGCGAAACGGCTGGCGCTGTTGCTGGATTGTCTGGCCAGGATGCAGTCGTGGCTGCGGTACCAAGGACGCGGAGAACTGCAAGCCTGCGACCGCGAACCACTGACCGTGGGCTTTCAGCGGCTGGTCGAGGAAGCACATCTCGTGTCGGAAATCAGTGCCGACTTTCTCCGGGAGTTCAAGTTGCCATGAATCGACAAACGGACAACGAAATCATCTACCGAGCGCAGGGCGGACAATCGATGCGTGGCATTGCGCGGGACCTGCGCGTGAGCCGCTGGCGCGTCCAGCGGGTGATCCAACAACAGCAAGCAGCGCGTGAGGATTCTTCCGCGGGCCCCGTCAATGCGCAACTGCCCCAGCCTGTCCTGTCTCGCGCCAGCAAGCTGGACGCGTTCGCGACTTCGCTCGAGCAGTTGCTCCAGCGTTATCCCAAGATCACCGTCACGCGTATCTTTGAAGAACTGAAGAAGGCAGGATACCACGGCGGCTATACGATTCTCCGTGACCGTGTCAAGCAGCTGCGCCGCCAGCCGCCGAAACCACTGGTGGTGCGGTTTGAGACCGCACCGGGAGTCCAGGCACAAATGGACTGGGCTACCTACGACCTCGATTTTAGCCGCGAAGGCCGGCGGCGGGTCAACCTGTTCGGCTACGTGCTGGGCTATTCACGACGCGAGTATTTCTGTTTTACCGAACGGCAGGACTTCGAGGCTACCACGGGCCAGCATATCCAGGCGTTTCGGCATCTGCGGGGCCTGGCAGCCACCTGTCTGTACGACAATATGAAGGTGGTCGTCACACGCTGGGAAGACGACCACCCCATTTACAACACCCGGTTTCTGGCGTTCGCCACCCATTATGGCTACCGCCCGCAAGCCTGCTGGCCTCGGCGGCCACAAACCAAGGGCAAGGTGGAGCGGCCCTTTCACTACGTGGAATTGAGCTTGCTCAACGGCCGCACGTTTCGCAGCCTGGAACACCTCAATGAGGTGACGCGTTGGTGGCTGGCGAACGTGGCCGATGTGCGTGTCCACCGCACCACAAAGAAACGGCCGGTGGACGCACACGCCGAAGAGCAGCCACACTTGCTGCCGCTGCCTGAGCTCGACTATGACACGGCACAGGTGGTCTATCGCGTCGTCGATGCCGAAGGCTGCATTGCCCATCACGGCAATCAATACTCCGTGCCGTGGCAGCGGCTGGGCGAGGTTCTCCCGGTCCGCGTGACGGAGACCGAACTGTTCGTGTACGACCACCACATCCGAGAGATCGCGCGGCATACGCTCCAGCTGGGGCACACCGGCCGCAAGGAGATCCGCGAGGAACATCGCCCGCCGAAGGACCATCACCAACAGCTCGAAGAGCTGCGAAAGCGTTTTCAGGAACTGGGGGACATGGCCCGGTGCTTCCTGGAGGGGCTGCTCCAGAAACAGCGTTATGGGAAGCGTCAGGCGCAGCGTGTCCTGGCCCTGGCCAACGCGTATCACCGCCAGGATGTCCTGGCCGCCATGGAACGCGCGGTGCGTTATCACGCCTACTCCCTGTCATCGCTGGAGCGGATTCTCAATACGGCCACCCCCAAAGCATCTTGGCAGGTCCTCAGCGAAAACCAACAAGAACTCATGCGCAAGTTGACCGACTCCAGTGCGATCGCACCGCGCGCAAGCGCCGAATATCAATATCTCCTGTTTGACGAAAAGACCGCTCCCGATGGCACCGAAGCAGACGCACGACCAGACACTCCAGACGCGGATCCTCCAGCATCTGACGACACTCCACATCCCCCTGGCCGCTGAGCAACTCGACGCGATCCTGTCGACCGCTGCCAAAGCCCAGCTGTCTCACTTGCAGCTCTTGGAGCGTTTTCTGTCGGTGCCCGCCAATCTCCGGCAGGAACGGAGTATCGAGCGTCGCATCCGCGCAGCCCGCTTTCGCCAGGAGAACGCCACGTTCGAGTCCTTCGACTGGGAGTTCAACCGCCACACGATCAACCGGGCTGAGTTCGAAGAGCTGGGCACGGGAGACTTCATTCGCCGTCGCGACAACCTGGCCTTCGTCGGCGAAAGCGGTCTGGGCAAAAGTCACCTGATCCAAGCCATCGGCCGGCGCTGTTGTGTCCACGGATACCGCGTTCGCTACATCACCAGCGCCGAACTGCTGGAAGAATTGACCGCGGCCTCCGGCGACAAGACCTTGGCCAGCAAGGTGCGCTATTACGGCCGCTTCGATCTGTTGGTCATTGACGAATTCGGCTTCGACAAACTCGAACGTCGCGAGTATCC
>DAISIS010000547.1:0-3865 GCA_036821925.1 Pirellulaceae bacterium | reverse complement strand
GCCGCTGCGGTCAACCGGCAGTTCGCCCCAGCCGCGGCAGAACGTCGGCCAGCCACCGTCCCGGTTCTGCAGATCCAGCAGCCATTGCACACCCTGCCGGGCCGCGCACATCACACGCTCCCCGTCCGGCGGCTGGTCGCGCCAGTGCCGGCAGGCCAGCAGCGCACCTGCCGTATCGTCCGCATCGGGCACCGCACCTGACAGGTTCGTCCAACCCCAACCACCCGGGGCCGCTCCGGTGAACGGATGCCGCACCCGGTGCTGACAGTCGAGAAACCAGTCGAGATTGACCACGTCGGGCGGCAACGTGCCGTGCGCCGCCAACGCGTTGATCGCCAGCGATGTGGTCCAGGTCGCGAGGTTCGTGTCGATGGGCCAGCTGCCGTCCGGTCGCACCGTGTCGCACAGGAATCGCAGCGCGGCGCGCGTCACGGGATGGTCCGCACGGCCTGTGGCGGCCAGGCTCATCGCGACGAAACTCGTCAGCGGCGCCGCCTCCAGATACCCACCGCTGCCGGGCTGCATGCGTTCCAGCACGCGCAGGCTGGGCGCGATTGCCGCGCGCCGCACCAGACGCGTCCAGGGACGAGGCGGCGGGCCCTGCAGGAAACGAGCCTGGCCGATCGCCACCAGCGCCGGGATGGCATAGCTGACCACCGGCAACTGCGCCCACCGATAGCACCGCTGCGGCAGACACGCCCACTCGAACGGCAGCGGCGGGACCTGCGACCAGTCGGCCACACCGGCCAGAACGCAGTTGGTCAGGATCGGCACGGCGAACGTCTTGTCGGCGCCGTAGCGTGCGCGGAGCCCACCGATGCCCCCCTGGCTGTCCACGTAGGCCCGGGCCCGCTCCAAGACACGCGGATGCCGCGCCTCCTGCTGGGCCAGGTGCAGCGCCGCGATGACCAGCATCGTCGTCGCGATGTTCGAGTAGCTCCGGTCCGTGTCCCCCCAGCCGCCATCACCGTTCTGCTGCCGGACCAGATACGCTACCCCACGCTCCACCAGCTGCAGGTAGTCGGTCAGCGTCACCGTCGACGCGTCGGGCGAGGATGCTCGGGCGGCGACCGCCAGAGCGCTGACGGCTGTGGCCGTCGACAACGCGGACGAGGACAGGCGGCCCTCCCAGTGACCGGCCGCGGTGCGCGCGGCCAGCAGATCTGCTCGCGCTTTCTCGTACGCCGCTTGAAGCTGTGCAGAGCCGATCATGTGCGGGACCTGTCTGGAGGTGGCGGCGATGTCAGTGGGGTGCGGCGCGACGCAGTGGTGTGGCCAGGAAGTCGCGGGGCGGATCCATGTAGACCCAGTTCATGCTGCCCCCGCGCTGGAAGCGGGGAATCGCCTCCGGCGGCAGGTCGCCGAGTGCCACGCGGGCATTCTCGATGTCGGACAACAGGAGCTCGCAGTACCGGATGGCGTTTCCGATCTCGAACGTGCGCCCGTACTGCGGGCTGCCGCCGAGGAGGCCGCCGGCGCGTGGCTGGCCCGCGGCCCAGGCGGCGATCTGGACGCGCGCGTCAGCCGCCGGATCGCGCTCGAACGCCTCCGCAAAGTCAGCTGCCGCCGGCCCCTGGGCAAACTCGTGTGCCGACCGCACGCCGCGCCAATCGGGATAGACCGGGCCGTGCGCGCGGCGCTGCAGCTCATCCCGGATCCGCTCCGCCTGCCAGGAGAACTTCGTGCCGTAGTGCGCATCGAGCCGCGGAATGAACTCGGCGATCGCCCTGGGATGCGTGACGGGCAACATCTCGTTGTAGTAGGCCACCACCGGGCCGCTGGTGGCCGGGTCGTACCACAGCCAGCCGCGCTGATCTTCTGGGACCGTGTCCATCCACTGCAAGACCTTACGCAGCGGTTCCAGGTACTTCGGATCGCCGGACAGGTCATAGGCCAGGCACAGCCCCCAGGTCGCCGCGCTGATGGCCTGCATCGACACGGCCGGCGGCTCGAAGCCACGCATCCAGATGAACGCGTTCTGTTGGTCGTACTGGTCGGCCCAGCCGAAGGTGGGCGCCGCGGCCTGCGCCGCGATCATCCAGTCCGCACCCCGCAGGATCGGCTGCAGGTACTTGTCGTCCCCGGTGGCGCACCAAATGACGAACAGGTCGTGCATCGCCTGCGGGGTCACGGCGTCGTTCAAGGCGGGGTGGCCGTGCGGCCCGGTCTGGCCGAGCGGGTACGCTTCCCAGCCCCACGCGCCGCTGGGAAACTGCAGGGACACCATCCAGTCGCCTGCCCGCCGGATCGCTGCCAGGTACCGTTCGTAGCCCAGCCGCCGACTCATCAGGCACAGGAACCGGATCTGATTGCTCTGCATGGCCTGCGCGATGTACGCATGATCGCCCCACCGTTGGAATTCGCCCCGGCTGTAGGTGTAATGGTAGGCCCACGAGCCGTTTTCCAGCTGCGTCTGGCAGAACATGTCGGCCGCTTCGATGGCACTGTCGAGGTACCGGTCATCGCCCCAGAGCATCCAGCCACGTAGCAGCGCCTGGCCCGCCTCGCCGGAGTGCGTGTGCCACATGTCGACTCCCCGCCCCACCAGGCCCCAGCCGGAAGGTGTGTAGGTGGGCCAGTGGTAGGCGGCCTGCCACCCACCGTGCGACTGCAGCTTGAGCAGCTGATCCAACATGGCGCGCGCCAGATCCTCCTCGGTCATCAGCCGCGCCTCGTCCAGCGGCACCGTCGCAGGCGAACCGGCGTCGGCCAGTCGCGGCATCGCCGTGCCCGCCTGCACACGCAGGTCGTCCAGGTTGCAGTCCGCGCACTGGACGCCGTCGCCCGGGAGCCCCCACAGGCCGCCGAACACGATCAGTCCACCCGGGTTCGGTGCGGGACCCGGAACGCTCAACTCGGCCGTCACGCCCACCCCGTCCACAACCAGCCAGAGGCGGCCCGGGCCCGCCAGATCCCCCGCCAAATCCCAGGCGCAGAGGATGTGGTGCCAGTCCGGCGCGGCGAGTTGGTCCACCGGCAGGGTCAGCGCCGAGCCCTGGGCGGCGCGGAGGGTGGTCGCAGCGGCGTAGCTGGGGGCCGAGGTCGGGGCGACCTTCAGCTCCAACGCGTTGTCGGCCGTCTTGCAGAGGGTAATGAAGGTGGGGACCATCCCGTACCGGGGCGCAGCCCCGGCACGCTCGGGATAGAGCACCAGCAGCCAGTGCTCCTTGCCGTCCGACCAGATCGGGGCGTCGCCGCGCGACTGCGCCCAGAATTCCACCGTTCCCCGCCGCGGATCGTAGTTGTCGAGCCCCGGGTACATCACGCACCCGGCACTGCCGGTCACGGCCACTCCGCCGCCGAACCGCCCGGGCGCGTCCGGCTGGCTGCCCACGCCCACCTCGCGCCGCTCCGCACGCGCATAGTCAGCGTCACTGGCGTCCGGCGCATCGAAGCTCGCCAGCAGGCAGGTGTGCCGATCGCGCACCAAGGGCTGGTCGGGCACCGCCACCAGCCGGCAGGCGGTCGGTGCCGGCTGGTCCGCACCTCTGGCGGGCGCTGCGAACCGCGGTGCGGCGGTCGCCAGGCAGGCGGTCACGGCCATGGCGACGGACAGGCGGCGACGGATCGGTCGTTGGCGGGTAGGCATCATTGATTCTCCATTACGATCAGGAGGCGCCCTTACGAATCTAAATCCGCGGCTGCCGGGATGCAACGCGCAGATTCCCTCAAGAATCGTGCCATGTCTGACCGAACGAAGGCCGAGGCAAGGCACGGACTGCGACGCGCGGTGCGCGCCTGTTGGTGTGCCGCTGATTTGATTTGTTTAAGGTCTGGTTGATTCACCGTCCGCCGTTAGAATGGTCGTGTGGTTGACTCGTCTGGCGTGACGAGACAGTGAAATCATCAGCCGGAGAGTGAGTTC
>DAISIS010000546.1:0-3869 GCA_036821925.1 Pirellulaceae bacterium | reverse complement strand
CAGCGCCAGGTGCCGTTTCGTCCCCGGCGCGGCGCTGGGCAACAAATGCTGGCTGACCACCGACCGGAGCCCCATCGCGAGCTGGGCGCGGATTTCGTGCTGCACCGTCTGGGGGAACAGGTCGACGAACCGCGAAATGGCCCCTTTGGCGTCGCGGGTGTGCAGAGTGGACAGGACGAGGTGTCCCGTCTCGGCGGCGCTGAGCGCGATCTGCGCCGTCTCGCGATCGCGGATTTCGCCGACGAGCATCACGTCAGGATCCTGCCGGAGCCCGTACTTCAGGCCGTCCGCAAACGTGCTCACGTCGACCCCCACCTCGCGTTGCGTCACGATGCTCCGGGGGACGCGCGGAAACAGGTACTCGATCGGCTCTTCGATCGTGATGATACGGTAGCCGCCGGCCAGGTTGAGCTGATTGACCAGCATGGCGAGCGTGGTGGTCTTGCCCGAGCCCACGACGCCGGTAATCAGGATGAGGCCGTTGCGGAAGCTGGTCATCCGCTCGGCCAACTCCTCCGGAAAACCGGCCCACGTGAAATCGGGAATCTGGGAGGGGATGACGCGGAAGCACGCCCCCATCTGCTGGCCGTTGAAGAAGTAATTAGCGCGGAATCGCTGCGGCTGGCCCTGCAGCGTCACGGCCAGCGAGAAGTCGGAGTTCTTTTCGTCCTGGAACCGCTCAGCATATGGCGGGGGGCAGGCCGGCAGCAGCAGCGGCGGCAGCCGATCGACAGTGAGCGCCGGTTCGTCGAGCGGATGCAGTACGCCGTGCACGCGCAGGACGGGCGGATGCCCCACGACCAGATGCAGATCCGAAGCTTCGCGATTGACCGCCAACGTCAACCACTGCCGCAGCGGCTCCGGGCAGTTTGGCTCGTCTGGTTTCATGGTGTCTCATCACAATGTGGGCAGGAACGCGTGGTTCCATTATAGACCAGGCGAGGAGGGGAGCCGATCCTCCT
This sequence comes from Pirellulaceae bacterium, assembly GCA_036821925.1. GTDB lineage: Bacteria > Planctomycetota > Planctomycetia > Pirellulales > Pirellulaceae > JAAYDI01. The sequence goes on along the minus strand of DAISIS010000546.1, from coordinate 2,907 downwards.
CGCGCGGCGCTGCGGGCAGCACGCCATCGGGCGACGGAAGCGTCGTCGCGCCCGGTGCTGGCGTCTCGACCGGTTCGGCCGCCGGCTGATCGGCCGCCGGCTGATCGGCCGCAGCACGCTCGAACTGCGCTGCGGCATCCTGGTCATACGGACCGCGGCTGAGCGGGCGCGGCTGCCGCAGCCCGTAATCGATGATTCGGGGAGCGAAGTGGCGGGCATGCTGCAGCGCCTGGCGATAGGCGTCGGCTGACCAGGGCCCTTCGGCCAGCGAGACGCCGTCGTATTCGAGCAGGGACCCCTTGGCGTAATGCACGTCGCGCAAGGCGAGCGAGTAATCGACCAGCGACCGGTAGTAGGCAATATTGGATTCTGCGCGGCGCTGTTGGGCGCGCAGCAGCACGTCCAGATCGGTGAAGCCTTCGTCGAACTTGGCCTGCAGCGCCTGCACCTCGTCGTGCGCTGCCACCCGCCGGTTCAGGTTGGTTCGCATCAGCTGGAAGGCGCGCTCAGCGCTGCGCATCGCCTCGCTCAGATCATGCGTCACGCGGAACTCCTGCTCCTCCAGCACGGCTCGTTCGCGCGCCAGCTGCAGCTCGGCGTTGCGCACGGCCGCGAATTCCCGGCGAAAGCCGATCGGCACGGCGAACTCGAACCCCATCTCCCATTCCTGGAAATCGCCCGTGGTCAGGTTCTGGTAGGCACTCTCCACGCCGGTCGGGCCAGGCGCTGCGATCAACTCATCGCCAAACCCGCGGAACCGATACAGCGCGACGGCATCGAGACGCGGCTTGAGGTAGTTCCGCGCCGCAATCAGTTCGAGTTCGCGGCGCTTGACCTGCCACTTCTGCCGGCGCAGCTCCACGCGGCGCAGGAGCGCCTCCTGGACCGTCTCGTCCCAGGAAAAGACCACCTTGGCCGTCGGCGGTTCCGTGGCCGGACGAATCAGCTGCGGACCGTTGGGAGGCATCCCGAGCAGGTAACGCAGTCGCTCCTCGCTGCTGTAGAGCGCGGCGAGCGAATCGTCGACCGATGCCTGGAAGCCGAAGTACTGCGAACGCAGCTGCGATTCGTTCTCCGGCGTGCCGCCCCGCAGGCCGATCTGCAGCCGGTGCGCGATGTTCTGCCAGGTGACCAGCGCGCTGTCGCGTCCGGCCAGCTTGGCATCCAGGTCGCGATAGGCGAAGTAGAGATCCCAGTAGGCTTGCTCCACGTCCCGCGCCAGGTTCGTGACCGCCGCCTCAAAATCGGCCAGGCTGACGTCCGTATTGAGTCGCGCCAGGAGCACGCCGTTGGCGCCACCCGCCGAAGAATTCGGACCGGCAATGCGGTTGAATTCGACGCCGGCCCCCCGCAACAACGGTTGACGGAACTCGGCTTCGTAGTCCAGGTTCCACACCGATGGGAACCGGGTCGGGTCGAGCACGTTGTATTCCCGGTTGTAGTTGACATGGTGCCGCATCGCGAACCGGGATCCGGTCGCCGCTGTCTTGGCCAACTCCAGCTGATAGTTGCTGGCCAACTGCTGCACCGCCGGGAGCGGGAATCCGGACAGGACCTGGCCAAAGCCGCGGTCGATCTTGTTCCAGAACAGCACCGAGGTCAGCTGCGCATCAAAGGCGCTCAACGCAGCCTCGACGCTGCTGTGCGGATCCGATTCGACCAGCGCCGGATTGAACATCGTGGCGGTGCCGGCCGGGGCCGCGACCACGCTGCCGCCCAGACTCCGAATCACCTGGCTGTTGGAGAACGCCAGCCGCGTCGCCTCGGCCAATGTCATGTCCAACGGCTGCTGGTCGCCGGGATTCTGAGTGGCCCGCGGCGGCCCGGTCGCCGCCACCTCCTCCGCCGTCGTCGTTTGGACGTCCGGGTACTCGATCTGGGTGGCCAGCGTCTCGTGCGGCCCGATCTGGCGTTCGGGAAAACGGAACTCCGCTTGACGAAACCAGCACCCTGCCGTGCACAGCAGCAGTCCGGTCAGGGCGATGGTCAAGCAGTGACGGCAGTTCATCGCTGGTCCAACGTGACAGGCAGGGCCGGTTCAACACACAAGCGCGCGGTGGGCGCACAACCAGTACAGATGCATTAACTGCTATCGACGGCATATCCCCTATCGCTGGAGCGATTCGCACAAGCCATGAAACCGCGCCAGCATGTCGACGGCAGAAATGGGAGGGCTTTATCGATTGCGCGGAGTGTGCCGGGGCTCGCGCTCGAAACGCCGCTAGCGCGCCCGTGGCGGAACTCGGGTCAGGGGATCAGGAAGATCAGGCCCACCCAGGCACCGGCCTCGACCACGCCGGCGTCAGCCTGCAGCGGCGGACGCTGCAGCAGGCACGGCGCAGCGCTGCCCGGCCGAAAATACCCCAATGTGCTCTGGGCCGGGCGCGGCGGGTCAACGACCATGGCGTACGGCAGCACCGGGAAGGTGAGGAAGAAACGCGCGCCAGAAGCCATCGGCTGCAGCACAGGGTGACGCGTCTGCCCGTGCCGCTCCAGCATGGCGTCCTCGAAGTACAGCGGCCGGTGTCGCAACTCCGATGCCGTCCAGCTGTAGCGGATCGGCGCCCATTCTCCACCGCGATGCGCGGCGTACGATGTCTCCCGAGCGTCGAACACTCCGGCACTGGCATCCAGCGGCCGAATGCCGGCCCGCGGCGTGATGTCAGGCAGCGCGGCTGACAACGGCTGTAAACCCTGGTCGATCGCCTCACGCGATGGGGGGGCCAGAAACGACGTGCGTGGACGCTGCGGTGTGGATTCGTCCGCCACGCCCTGAGCCGCCAACGGCCGGCAGAGGCCCACCAGAATGAGCAGCGTTGGCAGCCAGACGATCTCACCGCGCCGCCGCAGGGGATCGGGATGCCGCCATAACAGCTCGGCTGATGCCCACCGGGTCGGGCCAGATGT
>DAISIS010000545.1:0-3892 GCA_036821925.1 Pirellulaceae bacterium | reverse complement strand
TCAACGTGCGTGAGGCGCTCGACGCGCCCGGCGAGTGGTATCTGGATCGGCCCGCTGGCCGGCTGACGTACATTCCACAGCCGGGCGAGGATCCGGCCCAGGCGGAAGTGATCGCGCCGCGCATCGCCAACCTGGTGCTGATTGCCGGAGATGCAGGCGCGCGGCGCTGGGTGCAGCACCTGCAGTTCCGCGGCCTCACCTTCGCGCATACGAACTGGAACCTGCCGGTCGAGGGGCAGGCATTCCCGCAGGCCGAAATCAACCTGGGTGCGGCGATCGCCGCTGTCTCGGCCCGCCATATCGTGCTGGAGGGCTGTGCGGTGCGGCATGTCGGCGAGTATGCCGTCGCCTTCGGCCCGGGCTGCAAGCACAACCGGCTCGATGGTTGCGAGCTGGTGGACATGGGTGCCGGCGGCGTGAAGATCGGCCATGCCCTGGCCCAACCGCCGACGGATGGCAGTTCATCGCAGGCGTTTGCCAGCAGCCTGCAACTGGCCGCCGACGAAGAAATGGTCGTGTCGCACCACACGATCCGCAACTGCCTGATCGCCTACGGAGGCCGGCTGCATCCGGCCGCGGTGGGCGTCTGGATCGGGCACTCGCCCTACAATGTGATCGAACACAACGACGTGCACAACTTCTACTACACCGGTTTCTCGGTCGGGTGGAGTTGGGGGTATGGGGCGAGCCAGGCCCACCACAATGACATCGGCTTCAACCACGTCTACGACATTGGCCAGGGTGTGCTGAGCGACATGGGAGGGATCTACACGCTGGGCATTTCCCCCGGCACCGTGATCCACGACAACCGGTTCCATGATGTGGTGTCATACGATTACGGCGGGTGGGGGCTGTACACCGATGAAGGCTCAACCGGCATCGTCATGAAGAACAACCTGGTGTACCGCTGCTCGCGCGCGTCGTTCCACCAGCATTATGGCAAGGAGAACCGGGTGGAGAACAACATACTGGCCTGCGCTGGGGAGCAGCAGCTGCAGCGCACCCGCACGGAGGAGCACATCTCATTCTTCTTCGAACGCAATATCGTGTACTGGGATAATGGCAGCCCGCTGCTGGGCACCAACTGGAAAGACGACAACTTCCGCATGGACCACAATGTGTACTTTCATGCCGGCAGCCAGGCCGTGACGTTTCCCGGGGACCTCACGTTTGAACAGTGGCAGCAGGAGCGCGGGCAGGACCAGCACTCGGTGATCGCCGACCCGCTGTTCGAGAACGTCCAGCAGGACGACTTCCGGCTCAAACCCAACTCCCCCGCTATCCAAGCCGGCTTCCAGCCGTTCGACTACACGCAGGCAGGCCGCCAGCAACCGCTCGTGCTGACGCGCGACCTGCCCCCCGTGCCGCCCGGCTTCCACTAGGCCGATGGCCGCCTCACGCTCCACCGGCGGCCGGCTGAACGGCCGCCAGGAGCTGAGGACAGCCGTTGGAGTGGCGCGCATTCTCACGTTTCTGCAAGGAGTGTTCAGTATGCTCAAGGGACAGTTGATTCACCCGGAGATCCTGGAGGTGCTCGGCCGCGCAGGACACGGATCCAAAGTGCTGATCGCCGATGGCAACTATCCGTTTCTGACCAAGCTCGGCCCCCGCGCGCGCCTGGTGAACCTGAACCTGACGCCGGGACTGGTCGACGGCGTCCAGGTGCTGCGGGCGCTGCTCTCCGCCATTCCGATCGAGGACGCCGCCGTAATGCAGTACGCCACGACCGGCCCGTACGCCCTGCAGCAGGATCCTGAGATCTGGGCTGACTTCCGGTCGGCACTCCAGGAGGCGGGCTATAACCGGCCCCTCACCCCTCTCGAACGCTTCGCGTTCTACGAGGCGGCCGGCACCCCGGACGTCGCGTTGACCATCGCCACCGGCGAACAACGGATCTACGCCAACCTGCTGCTCACCATCGGTGTGGTGTTCCCGTAAGCGAGAGCCGATCGATCCGTGTCCCGCGCGCCGTGTGACCCGCGACGCCCGGCCAGGGTTGTCCGGAACAGGTTTGTCCGGAACAGGGCCCAGAACGAACCAAGAACGAATCCAAATACTCCGAACGTTGTCCGGTAAGTGTTGAGGTGGGACCCCATGAAGCGTGCATGCCCCTGGTTGTTTCTGGCGATGATGGTGGCCGCGGTTGCTGCGCGGGCAGACGAACCGGCGCACCGCAAGTTGAAGGCCGTGCCGTTCACCGCGGTGCAGGTGCGCGACACGTTCTGGGCTCCCCGCCTCCAGGTGAATCGCGAGACATCGCTGCCGCACAATTTCAAATGGTGCGAGGACACAGGGCGCTTCGCCAACTTCGCCAAGGCAGGGGGGCTGGTGCCGGGTGAGTTTGAAGGTATCTACTTCAACGACTCGGACGTCTACAAGGTCCTGGAAGGAGCATCCTACTCACTGGCCGATCACCCCGATCCGGCCTTGGAGCGGATGACGGATGAAGTCATCGCCAAAATCGCCGCAGCGCAGCGGAGCGACGGCTACCTGAACACCTACTACACGCTGAAGGAACCGGGCAACGAGTGGACCAACTGCGGGGCGATGCACGAACTGTACTGCGCGGGGCACCTGTTCGAGGCGGCGGTGGCCCACTTCCGCGCGACGCAGAAACGCACGCTGCTGGACGTGGCCATCCGGTTTGCCGACTACATCGACAACCGGTTCGGACCGGGCCAGGCCGTCGACGTGCCCGGGCATGAAGAGATCGAACTGGCCCTGGTCAAGCTGTTCGAGGTCACCGGGCAACAGCGCTATCTGGATCTCGCTCAGTTCTTTCTCCAGGCCCGCGGCAACCCGGCGCAGCGGAAGCAACTCTACGGCGTGTACTGCCAGGATCACCAGCCGGTCGCCGAGCAGGCGGAGATCGTCGGGCATGCGGTGCGCGCCATGTACCTGTACTCCGGCGTGGCCGACGTGGCGGCCTATACGGGGGACGAGAGATTCGTCGCGGCGATGAACCGGCTGTGGGACGACGTTGTGCTGCACAAGATGTATATCACCGGGGGGATCGGCGCACGCCACGAAGGCGAGGCGTTCGGTGACCGGTACGAGCTGCCCAACGACTCGGCCTACTGCGAGACCTGCGCCGCCATCGGCCTGGCCCTGTGGGCCCATCGCCTGAACCTGCTGCACGCCGACGCGCGCTACGCGGACATCCTCGAACGCGTCATCTACAACGGCGTGCTGGCGGGAATCGGCATGGATGGCCAGCACTATTTCTATGTCAACCCGCTGGCGGCAGACGGCAACCACCATCGCCAGCCGTTCTACCCGTGCGCCTGCTGCCCCACCAACGCCGTGCGTTTCCTCCCCTCGCTGCCTGGTTACGTCTACGCCACCAGCAGCGATGGGATCTATGTGAATCTGTACGTGGCGGGCGACGGACGCGTGCAGCTGAAAGATGCACCTGTCTCGATCAGTCAGGTGACCGAGTACCCGTGGGACGGCCAGGTCAAGCTGGCGATCAGCCCGGCCGCGCCGTGCACGTTTGACCTGCATCTGCGCATCCCGAGCTGGTGCACGCGGGCGGCACTCGCGGTCAACGGCGCGCCCACACCGTGCCGGCCGAACGGGAAAGGCTACGCCGTGCTGCGGCGGGAATGGAAAGCGGGGGACGTGGTCGATCTGCAGCTGCCACTGGATGTGCGGCGCACCGAGGCGCACCCGCTGGTGACGGCCGATGCGGGGCGCGTGGCGCTGGAGCGCGGCCCGCTGGTGTACTGCTTCGAAGCGGCGGACAACGGCGGCCAGGTCCGCCATATCATGCTCGAACGAGACCCCCAGTTCACGCTGCAGCGGCAAGCTGATCTGCTGGGCGGCATCACCGTGATACGCGCCCAGGCGCGGGGGGACCGGCAGGTCACGGCAGTCCCCTACTACGCGTGGG
>DAISIS010000544.1:0-3901 GCA_036821925.1 Pirellulaceae bacterium | reverse complement strand
CTTCCACCGGGGATCGGGCGCCGGGAGTCACCGTCGTTGCCCACTCATCAGCGCCCACGCGGCCTGGGGAGCGGGGTAGGAGCCGTAGAACCGCTTGATGAAGTGACGCCGGCGACTGGCCGGCACGTGCGATTCCCAGCCCCATCGGGCCAACAACCGATCCGATATGCGCAGGTTGCGCACTTCGGCCACAATCGCGTCGGTTCCCTTCAGCCGCGCGATTTCGTCCAGGATGATCAGCGCGCTGCGGAACGTGCGAAACGTCGCCCCGTGCCCCGACACGATGTACTTCAGAGCCAGAAAACGGCGGTGCCGGCAGGGCTGGTTGTAGTACAACCGGCAGTAGTTGCCCGACGTGCGTCCGGCCAGCCAGTCCCCCATCCCCCACACATCGGATGCGGCGACGATCTTGGGCCACGGGCGCAGCTGGATCGCCTGCAGGTAACCGTCCTCGATGACGATTACCCCGTACGGGCGCTGGCACAGTAATGCCGCCTGCGACCGGAGATCATGCACGGTGTGGAGGAAGGGCATGCGGTGTTTAGTGTTCAGTGTTCAGTGTTCAGTGTTCAGTGTTCAGTGTTCAGTCGTAGGCCCATGCGTCACGGATGAGGCGCCAGAGGCAGAGCAGTCCGCCCATGAGCACCAGGCAGCAGATCAACAGGACCGGAATGAACCAGCCGAGCGAGAACATCAGGCGGGCCCATTCGATCCAGACCGCGCGCCAGTAGAGGAGGATGATCAGCGTGGCCAGGCAGAGATAGGGTCCGAACGCGATGTGGCGCTGGCCGGCGAGCAGGCGCTGGGCGGCGGCGATCAGCAGTGCGGTGAAGGGTGCCAGGAAGAAGATCAGGAAGGCCGACTGCCAGCCGAGAAAGGCGCCGATCATGGCCATCAGCGTGACGTCGCCGAACCCCATGGCTTCGACGCGCAGGGCGTGCCCGCCGACAATCCGCACGCCCCAGATCAAACCGCCTCCGAAGCACATCCCCACCAGCGACGACAGCAGACTCTCCCACCACACGGCGCCACGCAGCCAGGTCAGCACAACCCCAGCGGACAAGCACGCGCCGAGCACCGCGGGCAGGCGCCAGGTGCGGCCGCGCACCACGCTGGCCACCGCGTACTGGACCCCCTTCCAGACACCACGCCGCAGGGTCCAGGTCTTGTGGAGGATGGCGAAGCACCAGGCCCAGACGGCCAGGAGTCCGCAGCCCAGGCCGGCACCACCGTCCAGGACAGGCGGCCAGGAATCCGGACCGCCCAGACCGTCGCGCCACACCAGCGCAGACGTGGTGGACGAAGTCAACACCATCTGGTGCACGCTGGCCGCCCCGCCAAACGGCTCGTAAACGGTCGGCAGCGCGACGGCCGGAAACAAAGCCGCCAGGGTCACTCCAACGACGGTACCAGCCAGCGTGATTTCGTCCGGTATGGTCTGTTCGTCGAAGTCGATGAAGGTGGCCACCAGCATCAGCGACACCAGGACCAGATGGCTCAGGTACTGCAGGTGCAGTACGGCCACGCCCGGCGCGCCGCCGGCGGGCCACAGCCAGCGCTGGTCCACTTCCCACCAGTAGAGCCCGGCAAAGCCGGCCCCCGTGGCCAGCTCAATGAGCAGCGGGCGGATCCAGTAGCCGGCGCCGTGCCACGCGGACTCGCGGCGCAGGCCCCACCACCCCACCACCGGGAGTCGATCCAGCGTGCGGCGCGCCGGCGCGCCGGGCGGCGGCGGCGACCAGGGTCCCAGCGCGCGCGGAAACCACGCCAGCGAGTAGATGCCGCGATTGGCCTGCCGGCCGACCAGCAGGCCGGCCACAAACAGCAGGATCAGTCGCAGCTCCAGAGGGAGGTTCGCGATGCCGGCCACAACTAGCTCCCCTCAATTCCTGCCAGGGTCGTCTCGTTCCGCGCCACGCCCGCCACTGGAGCTCAGAACTTCGCCGCACCAATCGCCCGCTTGATGGCCAGCCGCATGACTTCGATCGGCGGCTCCTGCTCCGTGAAGACCTTGAACTGCAGCGCCACCTGGCGGATGAACAGGTCGACGCCAGTCACGACCCGGCACCCCTTGGCGCGGGCTTCCTTGATCAGCAGCGTCTGCTCCGGGTTATACACGGCGTCGAACACCAGCCACGAGCGGCGCAGCTGGCCGATGGCGTACGGGCTGTCGTCCACGTTCGGGTGCATCCCCACCGGCGTGCAGTTGCACAGCATGTCGATCTTCACCGAATAGCGGCTGTCCCACTCCACCGCCCGGCTATCGGTCGCTTCCGCCAGCCGCCTGGCGCTGTCCAGCGAACGGGAGGTGACCACGACGTCGACATTGAGCTGCCGCAAGCCGTACGCGACGGCTTTGGCCACCGCCCCGGCGCCCAGCACAAGCGCCCGCTTGCCGTCGAGCGGATTCTCTTCGTGCGGACCGGCGGCCCGGACGAGCGCGGACATGGCCGCCCGGTAATCGGTGTTGTATCCGTAGGTCGTCTGATCGTCGTGGAAGGACACCGTGTTGATCGCCCCGATGCCGCTGGCCGCCTTGTCCAACTTGCTGAGGGAACGCAGCAGCGCGTCGCGGTGCGGGATGCCCACACTCAGCCCGTGCAGATCCAGCTCGCGCGTGTCCTGCAGGAAACTTGTCAGGCATTCGCGCGGAATGCGAAACGGCACGCACACGCTGTTGATGCCCAACGCCCGGAAGGCCGCATTGTGCACGATCGGCACGATGCTCTGCCCGATCGGGTCGGCAATGTAGCCGTACACACGCGTCTGGGCGTTGATCGCATCGTAGTGGTAGGTGTCCCGCATCTGCCAGTAATCCAGCTGGCCGGGGGCCAACGTCCGCTCGTGATGGAAGGTCGCGTACGTGAACGGCGCGCCGAACTTGCCCGCCAGAATGCGGGAGGGGATGCCGATCTCGCCCATGCAGATTCCGACGGTCGGGATCTGGCTGTTACGCACCAGCTGCAGCATCCGCACGTTGTCGTGCGGCTCGTTGGCCGTCGTGGCGATCTTCACCACGTCAGCGTCGAGCTGGGCCAGCCGCGCATGGATCTCCTCCAGGTTCTCCGGAGTGTCGCGGAAGTTGTGCAGGCTAATGATCCGCTTCGTCTTCCCGTAGATCGGGATCTTGTCCGCCACGTCGGCCTCCAGGTCGACGTACTCCACACCTTCGGCGATCGCGGCGCGCAGCAGCATCAGCCGCGACTCTTCACTCCCCTGCCACTTGCCCTGGTCCTCCAACCGCCGGCACGTGACAATCACCGGGCACCCGCGATCCCGAAACAACCGCTTCAGATTGATCTGCCGGCGGATGTAGTCGAGGCGGATTTCGACCAGCTGCGCACCCTGCTCCACCAGATGTCGATGCTCCGCCATCACCTGCCGGTGACGACCTCGCGCAATACTCACGCAAATCATCGGTGAATCCACTTACCGTCTGCTGGTACGTTCAACCTACCCGTGCCTGCCGCCACGCTCGAGAAGCCGCCGTCCATTCTACTCACAATCGGCGGCCGCTGCACCAATCCGGGTGGCCTATCTCGGCCCGGCCGGGTCGGCCGCGGCCGCCTCAGATCCGCTTGAACCGCTTGTCCAGTTCCGCGCTGGTGAACACCAGGGCCGTCGGGCGCCCGTGCGGGCAATGGTGTGCGTCCTGGTAGTGCTGCCGCTGCTCCAACAGCGTCTGGACCTCCTCCCGGGACAGGCGGTCGCCGGCTTTGACGGCCGCCTTGCAGGCGATCATGTGCAGCAGCTCGTCCACCAGGTCGCGGCGGTCGAGCGGCTTATCCGACCCCAACAGCTGCTCCACAATCTGCCGCAACACCTCGGCCGGATTGAAGTTGGCCAACATCGCCGGATAGGACGACACCAGCAGCGTATCGCCCCCAAACGGCTCCACGTC
>DAISIS010000543.1:0-3910 GCA_036821925.1 Pirellulaceae bacterium | reverse complement strand
GGCCGACACAGGAGCGGTTGCGGAACCGGCGGTTGAGGAACCGGCGGGGGAATCGGCCTTTGCAGCGGCCGCATCGGCGGGGCGCGGCGGTGGGGAACTGGAACCTGTGCGTTTGGTCCAGGAACGCGTGCGGGGACTTGCCGCGCAGGTGCTGGCCGGTGAGATGAGTGTGAGTGAGTTGTTGCTGCGCGACATCTTGAACTCGCTGGCTCGTCCGGGGCGGGACCCCCGGGAGGACTTGCCGGCCCCCGTGTTCCGTCGCGGGATTGTCAAGCTGGAGGATCTTGAGCCGGGCATGAAGCTCGCCGGCACCGTGTTAAATGTTGTCGACTTCGGGGCCTTCGTGGATATCGGGTTGCCCGACAGCGGGCTGGTCCACATCAGTCGCCTGGCGGATCGATTTGTCCGGGACCCGCACGAGGTGGTGGGAGTGGGCGACGTGCTGACCGTGTGGGTTGTCGACGTCGACAAGCAGCGGCGGCGGGTCTCGTTGACTGCGATCGAACCGGGCACTGAAAAGCCGGCGGAGACGCGTCACGAGTCGGCGCGTCCGCGTGCCCGCAAGCCGGCGGGTGGCAAGCGGCCGGGAGGTCGTCCGCCGAAGCCCGCGGCGGCCGGCGCCTCGCGGACCGATGGGGGCGGGCGACGTCCGAAATCGCCGCAGCGTCCGCGACCACCCCAGAAGCCGAAGATCGTCAAACCGATTACCAAGGAGATGGAAGAGGGCAAAGAACCGCTGCGCTCCTTCTCCGATCTCATGCAGTTCTATCAGAAGAAACAATCCGACGGAAAATAGCCCCAGTCATGAGTTTCGAAGACCGGTTGCATAAGGCGATCGAACGAGGCAAGCGCAGGAGCGAGGCAAAGCGGAGCGAGGCGGAGGCGCAGGCGCTGAGTGAAGAAGAGTTCAAGCGGCTGTATTCGAGTTACCGCCTGCAGATTTCCGAGCACATCGAGAAGTGCATCCGGCAGCTGCCGAACTACTTCCCCGGTTTCCGACTCGAGACGCTCTACGGCGAGCGCGGTTGGGGCGTGGCCTGCAGCCGCGACGATCTGCGCGTGGGCAGCAATCGACGCCGCGCCAATGACTTCAGCCGGCTGGAAATGACCGTGCGGCCTGCCTCCGCGCTGCACGTCCTGGAACTGGCGGCCAAAGGGACAATCCGCAACAAGGAAGTCTTCAACCGCAACTACTTCGAGGCCCTGCAGGACGTCGATCTCGAGAAGTTCCTGGAGCTGGTTGACGTGTGGGTGGTCGAGTACGCCGAACTCTATGCGGCCAAGACGTCCTGATCCGTCCGGTCCTGCCGGTCCACTCGATCCGCGGACCGAGCGCGGCGTGCGCCCGCCCGGTGCTACACGATGGCGCCCATGAGGGACTGAAAGCCGGGCAGATCGCGGATCGGATCGAAATCGGATTCGCTGGCGACCAGCTCCCGGTAGCGGGGGTCAATTTCGAAGGACTGGGCGAGGTACTGCACGGCCCGTTCCACATTCCCGGCCAGGCTCCAGTAGCAGGCCAGGTTGTAGTGCAGGATGGCCTCCTGGCTGTTGGTCTCCATCGCTCGTTCCAACGCGGCAATGGCGTCTTCCAGGCGATCGATGCGTTTGTAGCACCATCCCAGGACAAGCCAGATGGGGACGCTGTCCGGTTCGCGCTGCGCTGCAGCCTGCAGCGGCGGCACCGCCTCGGCATATCGCTGCATCGTGCGATAGGCCAGGCCGGTGAGGTACAGCACCTCGGTCCGTTGGACACCGAAGTCCGTGACGGTGGCCAGCGCATCGAGCGCGCGCTGCGCCAGCCGCTCGCTCAGCGCGGCGGGCACGGGCCACTGGTCGGTCAGCCCCATCGCCAGCTCCAGATACCCCTGCGCCTCGCGCAGCGCCTGTTGTCGTTCGATCCGCTGATACTTGGCCACACGCCACCAACCCTGCAGCTGAGCTGCGTTGCGAGCGCCCCCGCCCTGGTTCCATTCTAACGAACGGACAAGCCAGTCCCAAACAGGTTCGCGGCGGGGCGGCGGGCCGGCGGGGCGGGGGGCCGGCCGATGGAGCCGGCCGGGCCGGCGTTTTCGCCGGTGGGGTGCCGTCGGGCGCGGTGGGGCCGGTGCGGGGCGGACACTGGAGGGTGCCGGCGGCAGGACCCGCAGAAAAAGGAACCCCGGGAGGCAAGCACCTCCCGGGGCTCATGCGGCTGTGGGCCAGTCGCTCATGGTCGGACGCGGTCCGCGAAGTCAGCTCACGGCGGACTCTTCCGGCGCGGCCAGGCATTCGGCCAAGGTCCGCGCGGGCATCCCGAGTTTCAGCACCGGGGCGAATTCCTGGAAGCCGGCATCGATCTCAGCCAGCAGCGGCTGGATCTGCGGTTCAGCGGAACCTGTCAGGCGGCAGAAGGCTTCGACGAACGGATCCCGTTCAAACCACATCTCGTCCTGGACCGTCGGCAGCAGCGCCGAGAGGCTCACGGCTGCCTGACCGGGTGTCGCCCCCTTAGCCAGCAGCTCCGCAAAACTCGTGTGGCATTGGATCAGGTCAGCGAACTCTTCGGGCAGGCTCCAGCGCCGGGCGAGCAGGCCGGCCGCCTCCGCATGGTTCCAGCCGAACCGCTCCTGTTCGAGATCGGACAGACGGGTCCTGCCGCTCTGCCGCAGCTGGAACAGCTTGTCGTATTCTTCGGGCAGTTCTTTGGCCAGCAGCGGCACCGCCATGTCCTGCAACAGCGCGGCGGCAAACAGGTCTTCGCTGTCGGCCTGGCCGAGCAGACGCCCCATGGCCCGGGCGAACAGTCCGCGGCGCAAGGAGTCCTGCCACAGACTCTTCAGATCGAACGGACCGCACTTGGGATTCGGCATCAGGCTGAACACGGCGCTCCAGAGTGCGAAGTTCTTGATTGTGCGGATGCCCACCAGCGTGATGGCCAGCCGGATGCTGGAAATCTCGCGAGCAAACCCGAAGTAGGACGAGTTCACGAATTTCAATACCTGTCCCGTCAACCCGGGGTCCGATTCGATCGGGACCGCAAATTCAGCCGGTCCGTTTTCGGGATCCTGGGAGAGTTGCAGCAAGCGGATGGCGCTCTGAGGTAATGCCGGAAGCTGTGCGCCGGCCAGCAGAGACTCAACGCGGAGCAATGCCTTACGATTCGTCATGTCCTGGGCACCTTTGTTCATGCGTCACCGTGGCTGCGTGATGGCCGGTGAGGGCAGGGGCGCACCACGGCGCACGGTTACGCTGCTATCTGAGGGGACCGGATCGCGTGCTGAGCCCGACCCACGTTGAAATCTAGAACACACAATGTGTTGCCGCAAACGAGTTGCGGCAGTGCCCGCGCTGGTCCCATCAGTCCAGATGCGGGGGATCCGGCGGATTACCCGCACGGTCGCTGCGCAGCTCGCACCCGTGGCATTTGTGCAGCACGCCGGCCGAACGTGTTGCCATCTCGCCACACCGACCGGCGGGGCGGCTGCAGCCGGCGCAGGACACGCACGCCTGCAACGTGCTGGCCGCGGAGCACTTAGGCCGCTCGGGCCGGCGCGCGGGCTGGAGTCGGCGCGACGGTTGCATGGACGGTGGGGCGGATGGCCACCCGTGGCCCCGCCGGGCGCGAATCTTCTCCGGACCAGACGCGTCCCCGCTCGGCAGAACCCGCTCGATCATCAAGAGGTGCAGCCGTGCGTGGCATAACCGGTACACTCGTCGTTCTGCTCGCCATCGGCTACATCGCGTCGAACGTGAAGTGGTCCACCGCACCGCACGCCAACGCGGAACCGGAGCGGCTGCAGGACGGGTGGCGCCGGACAGCTCAGGGATGGGAACAGCGGGCCAGTTGGGTGGCCCGAGAACCGGTCGAGCGCGTGCCGTGCGCCGTGCGCCCGTGGACGGTCGCAGCTCTGCAGGTGCTCCTCTCCCT
>DAISIS010000542.1:0-3920 GCA_036821925.1 Pirellulaceae bacterium | reverse complement strand
CCTCCTTGCTCAGCTCCCACCCGTCTCGGTCTCCGTCTGCCGCGGCCCCAACTGCTTCGTGCTCTCTTCCACATTGGTGGTCTCCGGGGTGGCCAACCCCAGTTCGATTTCGTATTCCCGCAGGGCATCTTCCGCCATCGTCTTTTCGACGGCCTCATCCCGTTCGACTTCCTCCAGTCCTTCGGCCGACAGGTCGGCGGCGACGCGGGCCTTGGCCCGATTCAAGCCGATTTTCTCGTTCAGGACCTGTTCGATCTGGCCGAAGTCGGTCGTGATATCGAAGTCGAAGCTCTGGGCCAGCTGTGCCATCTCCGCTTCCGCCCGACTCATCTTGAGTTCGGCGTCATAGCGGGCAATCTTCTCGCGCACCTCTGCCAGCTTCTTGCTGGCGTGTTTGATCTTCCGCACGTTGTTTTCGTACGCTTTCTCGTGCATATCGAGCTGAGATTGATTCTCCTGCCACTGCTGCTTCGCCTTCTGCAATTCGAGGGCGAACTTGCCGGCGGTATCTCGATCCCCGGCCTTCAGGTAGGCCTTGACCTTGGCCTCCAGACTCTCCACGTGACGGCGGTCCATCTCCGCCTGCCGGCTGACGCGTTCCACCAGCGCCCGGTACTGCTCCAACCCCAACCGGCCGGTCTTCAGCTCCTCCACTGCCGTGTCGTACTCGTACTGCATCTGGGCAATGGGATCTGCCGACCAGAAGAAATTCGCCAGCTTGTTGAACTGAGCGCGAAGCGCTCGCCACATTTTTCCGAAAATCATGGTATCCCTCTCACCCGTTTCTGATGTGTGTCCTAGCCTCGGCTCATCCAACTCCAGACGGCCAACCGCAATCCCCTCTTGAGGGAGGTTCTACCCCAGTCCACGCCGGCTGTCAATTCGCCGCGCAAGTTGTTGCCACACAGCGACCTCAGCGCGTGGGCGCGGCGTCGTTCGAGGCGGTGTGCGTGCGGCACACGGGGGACGAGGCCATTGCCCGGCTGCTGTGCCGTCCGGTCGCGCCGGGGCGGGGGCCGGGCTGCGCGGGCGGGGGGTCACAAGCGGGCGTCCCTGCCGCGAATAGCCGCCAGCAGTGCGTGGAGAATCGTCAGTGGATGGGGAGGGCAGCCGGGGACATAGACGTCGACGGGTACCACGGAGTCGGCGCCGTCGTGGACTTCGGGATGCCCGCGGTAGGGCCCGCCGGCGATCGCGCACGCGCCGACCGCGATGACGATTTTGGGCGCCGGGACGGCGTGGTAGGTTTTTTCCAGTGCAGCGCGCATGTTCCGGGTCACCGGGCCGGTGATGAGCAGTCCGTCGGCGTGGCGCGGCGAGGCAACGAACTGCACGCCGAAGCGGCCCAGATCCCAGCCGACGGTGTTGAGCACGTTCGTGTCGGCCTCACACGCGTTGCAGCCCCCGGCGCTCACTTGCCGCAGCCGCAGTGCGCGCCCCAGGGTCTGCCGTATGGCCTGGTCGAGTTCCACGGCGGGCAGCGGCGACTGGTCGGTAACCACCAGCGCGCTACGGCGCGACGACGCCATGCGGAACTCGCGTGTGAACTCCACAGCTCCCGCGTCACAGGCCCGGGCGCATTCTCCACAGAACAGGCAGCGGCCGGTGTCGAGCGCCAGCCGGCGCGCGTCGGGCGCCCAGGTGATGGCCTGCGTCGGGCACACCTGCCGGCACCGGTCGCACTCCGCCGGGCATTGGCTGCTGTCGAGGCGCGGCCAGCCGACGTAGCGCGGGGGGAGTGCGGGTGCCGGTCCGTCCGGATACGGCACGGTGCGGTAGCCCTGCTGGATGCGTGCCCGGATCATCTTCCACATGCGTATCTCCCGGTTACAGATCGTGTCCGCAGTAAGAGAGGTTGAAGCTCTTGTTGCAGAGCGGGAAGTCGGAGATCTGCTGGTTGCGCATGGCCAGGGCCAGTCCGAACCAGTTGTGCACGGACGGATCCACCACCTGGCAGGCGGCGAACCGGCCAGCGGCATCCGTCGCCACGACATGGCAGACTTCGCCGCGCCAGCCCTCGGTGAGCGTGACGACCGCCCGGTCGGGAGCCAGCGGGCCGACCGGACGCCGGCACTCGCCACCCGGCAGCGATTCCAGCTGTTCCTGGATGAAGGCCAGCGAGCGTTGGACTTCCAGCCAGCGGACATACGCGCGTCCAAAGACATCGCCGGACTCCCACGTGGACACGGGGATCTGGGCGTAGCGGAAGACGCCCGACGGATAGTCGTGCCGCACGTCGCGGTGCACACCGCAGGCTCGTGCGGCGACGCCCACCAGCCCCAGGTGCTCGGCCAGCTCGCACGTCAGCGCGCCGGTGCCTTCGAAGCGCGCCATCACGGACGGACTGTTCCATAGCAGTTCGATGGCCACGCGTGCATCCTGCGCCGCTGCGCGCATCCGCCGCTGCAGTTCCGCCACATCGTCCCGGTCCAGGTCGTTCGTGACGCCGCCCGGCCGGACCAGTCCCCGGCCGAAGCGGTTGCCGCACAGCAGGGCAGTCGCGTTCAGCACGTCGCCGCGGATGCGTCCACAGTACGCAGCGGTCGGCAGGTACCCCACGTCGCCGGCGAGGGCTCCCAGGTCGCCCACATGGTTGGCGACGCGTTCGAGTTCGAGGGCCATGCCGCGTATCACCTGCGCTCGTGGTGACACGCGTGTGTCACTGAGCGCCTCCACGGCACGGCAGTGGGAGATGGCGTGAGCGATCGAGGTGTCGCCGGCCAGCGTCTCGATGCAGGCCATCGTCCGCGGGTGCGGCCCTCCCCCGAGCGCCCGCTCCACCCCCCGATGCTGATAGCCCAGCGAGATCTCGAGGTGCAGCACGGTTTCGCCCTGGCACTGGAAGCGGAAATGGCCGGGCTCGATGATGCCAGCGTGGACCGGGCCCACCGCCACCTCGTGGATCTCCTGCCCCGACACCTGGAAGTAATGGTCCATGACGCCACAGGCCGGCGGCGCCGCGCGATCGGGGACCACACCCGGCGCCAAGGCCGCCGCCAGGAACCGCACCGGCTTGAGCCAGGGGTGGCCCGCCGGCACCACGCCATGCCGCTCCCACATCTCGCGTTCAAACCATTGAGCTTGCGGGCAGGCCGCGGTGAGGGACACGTACTCGGGCGCCGCGGTGGTGGCCAGCACACGCAGGCACGCCTGTGAGTCGCACGCCAGGACGACCGTGACATGACAGCAGGCCGCGTCATGCGGCTGGGCCCACAGCGCCGCAATGCGGGCACCTGCCGCGACGGACCGGATCACCTCGTCGCGAAACCGGTCGGGCGAGAGCCTGGGCAGGTCGGCGGGGCGGAAAGTCTGATCGTTGCGCAACACCACGCAATTCTCGGCAGGCATCACTCGGCTCCCACGGCGCACGCCGCCCGATGCAGCAGATCACACAACCCGGATGGCACGTACAGGCCCAGCACAAACACGGCCACTCCCAACAGCAGCGGCGGCACCACCGACCACAGGGATTCTCCGGCCAGAATCCACCGGCGGCGGGGCGCAGACGCCAGCAGCTCGCGCGGCAGTTCCCCACCCGCCCTCCGACTCGTCGGCGTGCCGTACACCATCGGAATCACCACGGCAGACAGGGCCACAAACACGGTCGCCAGCGTCGCCAGGTACCAGACGGCCACCAGGATCCGATCGCCATCGATCATCCCTTTGAGCACCGCGAACTCGCTCAGGAATGGCGCAAACGGCGGCGACCCAACAATGGCCAGCGTGCCGACCAGCCACAGGCAGCCGGTCACCGGCAGGACGGTACGCACTCCCTGTGCGTCCCGGGCCGACTTGCTGTGGAACCAGGCCAGCGTGTTGCCCGCCACCAGGAACAGCAGCGTCTTGGTGAGTGAATGATTGACGGCGTGCCACAGGCTGCCGAAGCCCGCAATCCCTCCGATGCCGACCCCCAGCGTCAG
>DAISIS010000541.1:2438-3924 GCA_036821925.1 Pirellulaceae bacterium | reverse complement strand
GTGTGTACGAGGTCGTGGGCGACTGAGGCCCACCCCGCACGCGAGCACGCGCGAGCTGCAACGAGGATTGGCCATTTGGCCTATCCTCCTTCGTGGTCCCCACTCGCGCCCGCACGCGAGGTCAAATAACTGAACATCGTGTTCAGACCTGCCACCCGCCCCCGCACACCGGGTGGCTAGCCCACCAGAGGCCGCAGCAGGCCGTCTGCCGCATCCAGGCCGGTGCTGGTCTGTTGGGTCGTCCCCGGGGCTGAACGGGCGGGCGACGGCCCTGGGGGCGGGGCGGAACGGAAGGCTGGGGAGCTGCTGGCGGAGATGGAGAAGAACAAAGGCGGTAGGCCGTCGGAAAACCGGTCACACGATGTTACCAGTTTAGATTCCCCGCACCAGCGCATCGCAGCCGTCGTGGAGGACTTCGAGGGCGCGTTGCACGGACTTCACACTGGCGTTGAACAACAAGGAAGCATCGGCAAGAATAAATTGGCCATTTGGCTCATTTTCCTTTGGCCTTCCTCTCGGCAGCCCCGCCAGCTTCGCCGCCCTTGGCGGCCTGGTTGACAGCCAGCCGGCGGCAGTGGCAAAATGATCGACGCTTGAAGTCCATTGGATACGGAACAATGCTTGAACATCGGAAAATCTTGAGAGTCCGGGCTTATCAGTGGGCCGTTGTCGCGAGGCACGGCGCGCCGTTTTCCGCGGCGTAAGCACCGCTGGTGAGCCCGGGCTCTTGTTTTGCGCCCCACACATGGCCATTGCTTGGCCTGGGGCGATGAAGGAGGCCATCGTGCTCCTAGGATCCGCTAATAGTTCTGGCGTTGTTTGGGCCGGAGTGTTCTTGTCCGGCTACCTTGTCCGGTCTTACGTCGGTTTCTTGCGGCGGCACCCGCCCATGCAGGCAGACCTGTTGCCGCTGCGCGAACTGGTCCGCCGGCAGCAGGTCCAGCAGCGGTGCGGCCCGGTGAGGCGGCGTGTCCGGTCAGACGTCCTGGTGGGCACGGGCCGCGGCCGAACGCCGGCTGAGGCTGTCTGTGAGGCGCTGGCCCAGCTCGGCGGGGATTGTGCGGACGACTACCAAACGAAAGGGGAACGACATGAATATTAGATTTTCGCACGAGGGACGACCCTTCAGGGTCACGACCGAGCACTCGGCCAGTAGCTACGGTCAGCCGGTTCTGATCGTTGACGGCGAGCTAACCGACGATTACCGAATCCAGTTGTCGGACCACGGCGCGGGCCGGCGGTCATGTCAGGTGTTCGATCACACCGGCCAGTTGCTCTGCGATCTGAACGTCCCGCAACGCACGCTGGCCGATTACGATCCCCGCGATGACCTGGCAGACGTCGATGAGCTGATGGGGCCGGAGATTGTCGAGTAGCACCCGCGACAGACGCGACGACACAGCTACGCCCTGCCGGAAGCGGTGGGGCGTTTTTGTTGCGCGTCCTAAAATCTGTTCCGCCAAAATTGGCGGATCAAAGCTGTTCC
>DAISIS010000541.1:0-2338 GCA_036821925.1 Pirellulaceae bacterium | reverse complement strand
CCCCTGGCTGACGGATCGGCTGGGGGTGTTTTTGTTGGGGTGCAAATTAACCTGTGCAGAATTCTGCACACCTTTTTTCCCGCGTCTGCGAGCTGGTGGCCGAGTGATTGTCTTTGCGCAAAAAAAACGGCCATCGGGCGGGTCCGTTTGGGTCCGTTTGGCGTGCTAGTGCTGCAATGCTTGCACATTCTGCTACCACTGCTATCATGGCTTAAATACTAGTGGTGTATGGTGTTGGGTACACCCAGCAGAGAACCCGCTATTGGGCTTGGCTGCTTTCACACGGCGGAGGTCTGCAGTTCGAGTCTGCAGTCGCCCACTTTTCTTATCTCTTAAGTCCTGCCGATAGCAGTAATTGCATCTCACCTGGGAAGGTGCGGGAACCGGCGGGACGTCGGCTGTCGCGTTGGCGATATCTGGTCTGTGGGTGAACCGTTTCGAAGCGGCGATCGCGCTGTAGCCCGGGGTAACCCGGGTCAGTGATGCGCCGGGCCATGGGGTGGACAGACATTTGACCGCGCGCGGGCCGGCGCGCTAGACTGCCCCAGTGATGTAGAGCGCGCGGGATGATTCCCGATCGCAAGGCGCCTGCGTACCCCCATACTCGATACTCGGAGCGATTACTATGGCTCATCACTTGTCGGCACGCCCTGCGGGCCTGTCGCGGCGTGCGTTTTGTACATCGGCGGTGGCGGCGCTGGCAGCCGCGCGGTGGATGCCGGCCGGCCGTGCGGACGAGCCGACGCGCGAGGTGAAGTTCTACCGGAATCTCGCCGCAGGCCATCTGGGGGTCCGCGCCGATCAACGGCAGGCTCTCGACTACGCGGTCCGCTACGGGTTCCAGGCGATTGCCCCCAGCGATGACGAGTTTGCGGGGCAGCCGGACGGGGCGATCGACGAGTGGTTGGCGCAGATGAAGGAACGCGGGATTCGTTATGGAACTGCCGGTCTGCCCGTCGAGTTTCGCGGGGACGAAGAGCGGTTCCGCCAGGATCTGGCGGACCTGCCGCGGCGGGCCCGGCTGCTGCAGCGACTGGGCGTGACACGTGTGGCGACGTGGCTGCGCCCCGGGCACAACGAACTGACCTACCTGGAGCACTTCCAGCTGCTGGAGCGGCGCTTCCGCGAAATGGCAACCGTGTTGAAGGACCACGATCTGCGACTGGGCCTGGAGTTTGTGGGGCCGCGCACCACCCGGGCGTCGTTCCGCTACCCGTTCGTGTGTGCCCAGCTGGACATGCTGGAACTGGTGCATGCGATCGGCACGGGGAACGTCGGTCTGCTGCTCGACAGCTGGCACTGGTACACATCGCACGGAACCGTGGAAGAACTGCTGCAGTTGTCGAACCAGGACGTGGTTCACGTCCATGTCAACGACGCACCGACCGGCGTGCCAGTGGATCAGCAGGTAGACTCGCGGCGCACGCTGCCGGTCACGACTGGCGTGATTGACATGCAGGGTTTTATTAACGCGCTGGTCTCCATCGGCTACGACGGACCGGTGGAGGTCGAGCCGTTCGATCCGGCGCTGCAGAATATGGAGCCGGATGCGGCCGTACGTGCGGCGGGCGAGTCGTTGGCACGCGTTTGGGGGCTCATCGCAACGTGAACCGCGGGCGGCACCCGCCTGGTGGGCGCGGGGCGGCGCCTCGTGCGATGTCGGTGTCAGGCGGATATCCGGTCGCTGCGCATGCTGCCTGGGCCGGGCTCTCAATCTGCCGGCTGATCTGCTGGCGCTGACCAGCGATAGAGTCGAGCGCCGTTGAGTTCCAGGCCCCACTGTCCGTCCCGGCGGAGCGGTTGCACGGCCGCGGACCGGCCGTCGGCAAACTCGGCCGTGATGGCCTCCGGCGGCGCGATCTCGCGCACGTCGAACCAGAGTGGAAACGGCCGGTCGCGCGGCACGGTTCGCAGGTGCCACTGGTCGCCCGCACGGCGCAGGCTGACCGATCCGGCCGTGCGTACCGGGCCGAAGTCGATTTCCCGTTCCTGCAAGTTGATATGCTGGGTCTGCCATGCCGAGCGCAACGGCAGGTCTGCCGGCGCGCGGAACGACAGCGCCGCGCCGCCGTCATGCACGACGAGGTAGCCCAGCCGCACCTGCTGCTGGCCGTCGCAGTAACCGTCCAGCGGCAGCTGCCGGCCGCCGGCCTCGCGGAGCGTCAGCTCCCACAGATACTCGCCGTCTGCGAGCGTCTCGGGGAGGGTCAGCTCGTGCGGCCCGTCGACGATCTGCTGGCCGGCCCGCCAGGCGTCCGGAGCCGCGGGGGTGTGCCGCTCGAGCCAGCGCTGGCGCCACGGCCGGTGAACATCACCTGGAAGCCGGAAGAATTGCTGC
>DAISIS010000540.1:0-3929 GCA_036821925.1 Pirellulaceae bacterium | reverse complement strand
CCCAGTATCCGAAGGCCCTGGCCAACGGCTTTCTCTGGAGCGCCGAGGTGCCGGGCATTCCCGGGGCCACGATGGTGGCCGGCACGCGTGTCCACGGCGCTGATTGCAGCGATGCGGATCAACTTACGCGCGCCGAGATCGAAGGCCGCCGCCAGGTCCGCGCGATCTGCGATATCCTGCGTACGAACCTCCCCGGCGGCGACGCGGTAGGCCTGGCCGCCCTGCCCGCCAGGCTCGGCATCCGTGAAAGCCGCCACGCCCATTGCCTGCACACCCTGACCGAAGCCGAGGTGCTTGGGGGCAAACGATTCCCCGACGCGATCGCCAACGGCACCTACCGCGTGGACATTCATTATCCGGACCGCCCGGGGCTGATCTTTCGCTACCTCGACGGCACGGAGGAGTACGCTGTGCCGGGCCAGCCCACGCAACGGAGCCGGTGGCGCGAGAAGACCGCCGAGGACCCCACATTCTACCAGATTCCCTATGCCAGCCTGGTTCCGCGCGACAGCGTGAACGTCCTGGTTGCCGGCCGCGTCTTGGATGCCGACCGAGGTGCATTCGGCGCGGCCCGCGTGATGGTCAACTGTAACCAGATGGGCCAAGCCGCCGGCACAGCTGCCTGGCTTGCCTTGCGCGACGGCGTCGGCGTGTCCTACGTGTCGCCCGAAATGCTCCGCCAGTCGCTGGCCAACCAGGGAGCGGCAATCGTGTGAAAAGGGGAGTTGCAGACATGGCCGCCGCGTCGGTCACCAGCTGCCATTTGCCCGCGAAGGGGTCGACGGTAGTGTCCTGGCCCCGCGCAACACCGCACATCAACACAACACATGCTGTGAAGACACGCAAGACTGCCGTCATGGTCTGCTCCTTCGTCTCACGTGACGCTCCACGGAGTGCGCCCGGGGGGAAGACACAGGAGCCGATTGGCGTCGTCGTCCCCCTCGAACCGCTCGGCTTGCGGGTCCCATTTCAACGGACGTCCCACCTGGCAAGCGATGTATCCGATCTGTGCGACGGTTGTGGACCGGTGTCCGACCTCCGCGTCAGCCAACGGGCGTGCGCGGCTCTTGACACAGTTCAGGAAATTGCGTTTCTCGTTTTCCAGCGGATAGGGAAAGTCTTCCGGCTTGACTTCCGCAGTGAGCAGCGACTCAGGCTCCGCTTCCAGACGATCTGGCGCGTACCAGACGCAGACCCAGCCCTCGGTGCCTTCAAATCGCACGTGCACTTGATCGGGCGCGCCGTTGCGGCCCGTGTTGGTGTAGAACAGCTCGACGCCGTTGGCGTATCGGTACCGCAAGTCGAAGCCGAGGATGACATTCCAGAGCCCGTCGCTGGGCGGAAACTCGCCAGTCCCCTCCTCGGCGATCGGGCCAGTCAACTCCGAATTGTTCCCCCATTGCACCACGTCCAGGGGATGATAGCCCCAGTTGCAGATGCCGCCGTCGCAATATGTTCGGTTGCCGTACCACCCTGGCCGATCATAGCCGGCCACGTAGCTCTTCGGAGCATGAACGCGATTCTCCGTGTACGGAGCCAATGGCGCCGGGCCCAGCCACATGTCATATTCCAGCTCCGGCGGGACGGGCATCTCGGGCTGCATGGGCAGCGCCTCATTCCAGCACGGTGCTACCGTGCGGATTGTTTTCAGCTGTCCGATCTTGCCCGTACGTACGAGGCTCACCGCCTTGTACCACAGTGGAATCGAACGGAATTCGCTGTCCGTGCGAAACACGCACTTGGACTCCGTCGCAGCGTCTGCCAAAATGCGGCCGTGCTTGATGCACAGGCTGATCGGCTTCTCGCACGCCACATCCTTGCCGGCCTTGATCGCCGCCAGTGCGATGGGCACATGCCAGTGATCCGGTGTCGTGATCATCACGGCGTCCACATCGGTGCGGGCCAGCAACTCGCGGAAGTCCGTCGTACGAAACTCCCTGCACACCATTATTCCACAAACCGGGACCAGATTGCCACACCCGTCTGATGCTGCTCACCCCGCGACCCGCGACCAGGCCCACTCGGCGAAGACCGGATGGACAGGATATGGCCTGAAGAGGCACTTGAAATCTGGTTCCATAAAGGGTGAAATGCTGCCATGAATACGATCCTGCCTGTTGTCGTCGCTGGCGTGATGTTAGCGCAACCGGCCGCGCTGCCCGCCGACAGCGGGCCCGTCGTATGGATCGAAGCCGAGAGCTATCAGGTTCAACGCGGGTCGAGTGCACCAAGCTTCGCGATGCCGAGCGCTGCGGGTGGTTCATGTGTGGACAACGGGTGGGGCGGACGGACCGACGACTTCCTCCAATTCAAGTTCGAGCTGACCGCTGACTTCCCCACGCTGTACGTCACCTTGCGCTATGCCCGGGAACCGGCAGGCGAGGCCGCGGTGCGTGTGACGCTCGACGGAAGCCGTGACCAATCCGCAGTCATCAAGCTGCCATCCACTGGCAGTTGGGGGTTCGCCACGGACGGCTGGAGGTACGCCGCGCTGCAGTTGCCCGCCTGCGCTCATGGCGCACACACACTCGAACTGCGTTCGCTGGCCGACGAGAACAACGTGAATTTCGACGGACTTTACCTTAGTGCTGAGCCGCTGGACACTGAACGCGGCACGTGCGAACCGCCGTCTGGTCCGGAGAATCTAGCGCCGCTTGGCCAGGGCCTGTTTCCGTTGCCGTGCAAGACGCCCTTGGCGCTGCCCTATTCGCGGCGCAAGGCGTTCGTTACCGGGAGTGGCCTGCTGCAGACTATGGCCTCGACACCTGACGTGCGCGGCATGGGCGGCAACATCATGGGGCCCGCGCTGGTCTTGAGACTTGTCGGATATGGCCCGTGGTCAAGCGTGGAACAATCGGTTGTGACCTCGCCGGTGCCTGCAGTCGTGACGCGCTGGAAGTGGCCCGAGGTGGAAGTCGTCCAGCTCGTGTTTGCAGCGGCGCCGGAGGAGCAAGGCTTCTTCCTGCGGGTGACGGTGACAAACCGCACAGCGGCGCCGTGCGCGTTTGAACTCGTGAGCATCGTGCACACTGCGGGCGATGTGCAGATCGCGGACGCTCAGCACCTGGCGGCAGCTGGCCAGTCCCTGCTCCGCGCGTTGCCCGCCGCGGGGGCTGTGGTCTGCGCAGAGGGTCCCGCGCTGCCGGGCCCGCTCGGGGGCGGTGCGAAATTGCGCCACCAAGTTCAACTGGAACCAGGCGCTTCGATCGGGTTCGATCTGCAGTTTCTCGGTCATGGCCTTTCACACGACGAGGCTCTTGCAGCCGCGGCCACGTTGTGGCAACAGAGACTCTCCCCCGCCGCGGAGATCCGGCTGCCCTATCCCAAGCTGCAACATGCCTTCGACGCGTCTCTTTGCCAGATGCTCGCATTGATCGAAGCACGCCCGGATCACGCGCGCGTGCTGAAGGGTCTCGAGCATTACTATGGCGCAAATCCCTACGATACGTTTCAGGTCAGCCGAGCGCTCGACGCTGTCGGCTTGAAAGGTGATGCCGAAGAGCTCCTGCGACATCAGCTAAACCACCTGAAGGACGACGGGATCTTCGAGATGTGGGAGACCGGCGATCTACAGAAAACGGGTGCGGACCAGTGGATCGTCCAGGGTCTGGCTGCCACAGCGCTGTGGCAGCATTACGAAGCGTGGCACGACGACGCCTGGCTGCGGGATATTGCCCCGACGCTGGTCAAAGCCGCACGCGCCACACTCCGCGCGCGACAAACGTATAGCGGCAGCCACAGACAGGGCACGCTCGATATGACAGGCTGGCTGCCACCGATCGGCGGCGACGGCGGGTTGGGCGTGGGCTACCACTGGTCGCAGAATGCCGGCCCGCTCAACGGCGTACGCATTGCCGCCGAAGCCGCGCGTCTGCTGCAACTCCCCGAAGCTGACGAACTGCACGCGGGCTGGCGTAGTTATCAACAGG
>DAISIS010000539.1:0-3938 GCA_036821925.1 Pirellulaceae bacterium | reverse complement strand
CCGGCTTGTCCCGCGCGGGCCGGCCATCGCCACTGGATCGGTGAAGGTCTGACCCCGGTCATCGCTGTAGCACAGATAGACGGTGTTCTCCGGCGCAGGCTCTTGGGGGCCGCCCGAGAACCACGACACGAACAGCCGTCCCTGGGGCGTCCGTTCCAGTCCGGGGATTCCCTGCCACAGGCGCGCGACCGCTGCCGGCTGAGCGCTGGCCACCGCCGCAAAGGAAGCCAGCAGGAGCAACGGAAAGACAACCGCACTGGCTCTACGTGTCTCTGGACGTCGATGTTGCATGAGCGTGCTCGCCTGAAATGGAACCGCGACCCCGTCACGATACAGCTGAACGCTGCCCATTGTACCAGGAGCGCAACGCACTATTGAAGGGCCCGCTGCATCGCTGGTAGGATGGGGGGCACAGTTCCGCGCCGCGCGATTCGCTGCAGCCAGAGAGACGGAGAAGATCACATGAGACAGCTGACTGTGCTTGGTGTTGTTTTCTGCCTGAGTGCCTGTCACGTGGCGCTCTGCCACGTGGCGCTGGGGGAAGATGTGGTGGGCGGCCGGCTGACCGCCTGGCAACCGGGCACGCTGGACATCCATCAAATCAGTACTGGGCGCGGCAATGCAGGGCTGTATATCTTTCCGGACGGCACCACGATGCTGGTCGATGCGGGCGAGTTGCCTGTGAAGACGGCGGACCACACGCCCGACCGTCCCGATGGCAGCCGGATCGCCGGTGAGAGGATTGTGCGTTACGTCTGCCGCGCCTTGGCGCACGACGCTCAGCCGGCACTCGACTACCTGCTGCTGACCCATTTTCACGACGATCACATGGGCGGGCCGTGGTCCGCGTCGCCTGCTGCGAGTTGCGGGGCCTACAAACTCACCGGCGTGACACAGGTGCTCGAGAGTCTGCCGGTGAAGAAACTGCTCGACCGCGGCTGGCCCGATTACAGCTATCCCCAACCGCTCGAGGACGAAGTCATCCGGAACTACCGGGCCTGCGTCGCCTGGCAGGTGGAACACAAGGGATTGCCGGTGGAGCGGTTCGTACCGGGGCGCAACGACCAGGTGGTGTTGTGCCGGGATGCGTCGGCGTATCCGAACTTCGAGTTCCGCAATGTGGCTGCCAACGGAGAGGTCTGGACGGGTGAAGGGGTTGCGACGCAGCCCTGGTTTCCTCCGCTCGAGACGGTCGACCGGTCGCACTGGCCGCACGAGAACTTGTGCAGCACCGCGTTCCGACTGCGTTACGGCCAGTTTGAGTTCTTCAACGGTGGTGACATACCGGGCACTGTGCCCGCCGGTTATCCCGCCTGGTACGATATCGAGACGCCCATCGCCAAGGTGGTCGGAGCGGTGGAGGCGGCCATTCTGGATCACCATGGCTATCTGGACGCGCAGAACGACTTCCTGGTCGCGACGCTCCGCCCGCAGGTCTGGACGCTTTCGGTGTGGGACGCACATCATCCGACCGACGTGGTCTGGCGTCGGCTCCAGTCGACGCAGCTGTATCCCGGTCCGCGAGATGTCTTCGCCACCGACCTGCACCCGGCCAATCGGCAGGCGATTGAAGGCATCGACAAGCTGGCCAGCCAGGCGGGTCACATCGTGCTGCGCGTCGGGCCCGGCGGCGACAGTTTTCGGGTCGTCATTGTCGACCACACATCGGAAAGCCACAGCGTCACGCAGGTCTTCGGACCGTACGCGTCGCGCTGACAAGGAGCTCATCATGCTTGACCGTCGTGATCTGCTGCGTCTGATTCCCGCCTCATCGCTGGCCTGGCTGGCGCCATCCATATCGGTGCCGCTTGCAGCCCGCGCGCTGTCGGACGCTGCACCGCTGCTGGCCGGCCCCCCTGTGGTGCAGCATCTCCGGCCAGAGGGGTTTGCTGTGAGCTGCGCCGTCGGGCAGTTGGCGACGGGGTGGGTCGAGTGGGGGCTGGCGCCGGAGGCGCTGGACCAGCGGGCCGTGGCGGCCCGGGCCGGTCTGGTGCAGGCCTCGGACTACGCACTGGTGATCCCCGTGTCGTGCGGAGACCGCGGCGGGCCTGGGCGGCGCATTTTCTATCGCCTGGTAGCCCAGCCGTTGCAGTACGAGACGGCGTACAAGCTGCACCGCGGCGAAGCGGTTGCCGGGCCCACGCAGAGCGTCACACTTCCCGAACCCGCTGCCCCGCACGCCCGCGTGGCGGTCGTCAACGACACGCATGAGCACGGGAAGACGGTGGATGCGCTGATCGAGCGGATCGAGGGGGTCCAGCCGGACGTGCTGGTCTGGAATGGCGACACCTGCGTCTCGGCGTTCGACGCGCCCGCCGATGTGCCGCGGGTCCTGCTCACACCGCATTGGGCAATGAGCCGCTCTCTGCTGTTCGTGCCCGGCAATCATGACGTGCGCGGCGCGTGTGCGCGGGAACTGAGCCGGTGCCTGGCCGGCGGGCCAGATGCCTCACTCCCCTATAATGTGGCCCGCCGTCACGGTCCCCTGGCGCTGCTGACGCTGGACACCGGCGAAGACAAGCCGGACGGCCACCCGGTCTTCGCCGGGACCGCCGCCTACGAACCGTACCGGGTGCGGCAGGCGGCCTGGCTGCGCGAGGCGCTACAGCGACCGGACATCGCGTCCGCTCCGTTCAAGGTTGTCTTCTGCCACATTCCCCTGCAGGGCTTGCCGGGCGAGAACGACGGGTTGAGTCTCGAGGGCTTCGCCGCCTGGTCCGGCGACGGGGCCCAGGCCTGGATGCCGGTGCTGCGCGAAGCCGGTATGGCCTTGGTAGTCAGTGGACACAAGCATGCGTGGCGCGTGGACGATCCAACCGACGGGCGGCCGATGCAGGTGGTTGGTGGGGGACCGGACCTGGACAACGCCACGCTGATCGTGCTCGATGGTGACCCGCAGACGCTGCGCGTCACGATCCAGGCTCTGTCCGGCACGGAGTTGGCGCAGCGCCAGTTGACGCGCGGTTGAGTCGGGCACGGCCAGCGGATCGAACGCCCCCGGCAGACGTCGGGGAGCAGGCAGAACGCGGCGCGGAAGCCGCCTGCGACATGCGGCATAGGGAGAAGGACGAATGAGCGGCTCCAGTTCCGTCAAGATTGTCGAGAAGCCTTGGGGGCGTGAAGTCTGGCTGGCCCACACTGCGCACTATGCCTTGAAGATCATCGAGGTCAAGGCGGGACACCGATCCAGTCTGCAATACCACGTCCGCAAACACGAGCACATCTATGTCGACGCGGGTGTGCTGCAGATGGAGTGGGAGAACGAAGCGGGCGAGATGGAGGTGCTGACGCTGCGTCCCGGCGATCTCGTCGAGAACAAGCCGGGTCGGAAGCACCGTGCGATCGCCGTCGAGGACGTCCGCCTGTTCGAGGTGAGTACGCCGGAACTGGACGACGTCGTGCGACTGCAGGACGACTACCGGCGCTAACAACCGCAAGGGACCGGCACGATGACCGACACGATCGTCATTTTTGGAGCCGGTGCCACCGGCCGCGGGCATGTCGGGCTCCTGGCCTGGCAAGCTGGTTTCGAACTGGTGTTCGTCGATCGCAATCGGGAACTGGTCGATGCACTCCGGCGCCGCAACCGGTACACGGTTCGGCTCTGCGGCGCAGGCTCTCAAGTCCTGGATGTCTCGGGGTATCGTGTGTACGATGCGGCGGACCGTACGCGAGTGGCCGAGGAGATCCGTGACGCCACACTCGTGCTGACCGCCGTGTTCGATCAGAACCTGGCCGACGTCGCGCAGACCATTGCCTTGGGGCTGGCAGCCTGCGCGCGGACTGGACGCACTGCACCGCTCAATTGCATCGCGTGCGAGAACATGATGGACAGCTCGACGCAGCTGGGCGGCCATGTTCGGGCGCTGCTGGGCCCGGAAGCGCAAGCCTGGTGCGACCGTTTCGCCGGATTCCCCGACTGCATGATCAGCCGGGTC
>DAISIS010000538.1:0-3941 GCA_036821925.1 Pirellulaceae bacterium | reverse complement strand
ACCGAGAAGTCCGCCAGGCCGGCCAGGAGGGCGGAGCCCAGGAGGACGAAGGTGCCCGGCTCGGGGACGGTGGGCAGGGGGGAGCCCGTGGACAGGACCATGGACTCGCTGCCGCCGTCGCGGAGGCTCTGGACATGGAGGCCGATGTTGAAGGTCTGATCGTCCAGGCCGGCCAGGAGGGTGGCCAGGGCGTCGTTGCTGTCAAGGTCCAGGATCATGCTGAAGTATTCGTACTGGCCGATGCCGTAGTAGGGGGACGGGTTGGCGGCCCGCAGCCAGAAGCTGCTGTCGAACCCGACCGTCTCCCCGGCCGGCAGGTTGCCGCTGCCATTGCCGCTGGCGAAGTAGACCCCGGAACGGTTCAGGATGGAGTAGCCCTCGACCAGGTCCTCGTTGTCCTGGAACAGCTGCTGGAACTGCGGGCTGCCGATGCCCTCCGTGAGGCTGGCGGCGATGATGATGGTGCCCCCTGGCTTGACGATCGGCAGCGCGCCGGTCATCCCTTTGATCGACTGGTAGAAAGTCGTATCGAGGGGGTAGCCTGCGCCGCTGGTGACGACGATGTCCACCGGTTGAGGCACCCGATCGGTCACGACATCCCGCACGAATGCGACCCCTTCCAGGAAGGCCGCCTCCATGTCGCCGGCCACGAACTTGAGCGGTCGGCGATGGTCGTCGAGCACGACATTCACGATGAAGTCACATCCGGCACGGCGGCCGATCCACGTGTTCTCTTCATGCACCGGGTTGCCGTCGAGGATGCCGCAATCGGCACGCGGGTCTTCGAGAAACTGCGGGCTGTGCCAGGCGCGCACGGTCTCGAGCGCCGCGAGGCCCGGGCAGATCAGTTTCCGGCCGCCCGAGTAGCCGGCCATCAGGTGCGGCTCGATCAGGCCCACCGTGATTTTCAGGTCCGCCGCGACATAGCGCGCGTCGATCCAGACCGGCACACCGCGCGGGCTCTCGCCGAGAAACGTATGTTCTGCCAGCACCTGGCCGTGATGATTCTCGACGCGATAGTGCGCCGCAATCTCGGCGCCGACGATCTCCACCAGTTCCTCGCCCTGGTTCGGCCGGTGTAGACCGGTCGCCAGCAGAATCAGAATCTCCTGCCGGCCAATCCCCGCGTCCTCCAACGTCTGCAGCAGCGGACGCAGGATCAACTCGTTGGGCACCGGGCGCGTAATATCGCAGATCGCAATGCACGCGGTCCGCTTGCCACGCGCGAGTTGCTGCAGCGGCGCTGTGCCTGTGGGGCGCTCGAACAGCGCGCGGAGTTCGGCCGCCGGATCCGGCAGCGGCGGCGCCGATTTGTACGCCAGCGACCGCACGACCCGCGCATCTGGCAGGTCGATCTCCAGCCCCTCGCGACCATACTCCAACCGGCAGCGCATGGACTACTTACTCTGCTGCTCGCCTTCCCCTTCACCCTCGGCCTTCTTGGCCTTCTTCTTCTTCTTCAACGCGACCTTGGGGACCAACACCTTGGGCAACCCGAGCACGCTGTCCCCTTCTTCCCACCGCTCCGCTTCTTTCAGCTTCGCCAGCCGTTCAGGCCGCGTCAGCACGTTCCGCGAACGGACCGTCCCACTGCGAATCTTCAGACTCTTGTCGATCGTCATCGGCATACGCTCCTGCCGCATTACCAGTACTGTCGGGAAACCACCGAGTATAGGGGCTTGGGCCACAATCGGCAACGGCCGCCGCCGCACGAGCGCTGGGTCATACCCAGCCGTGCGAGATCTCCCGTGAGTGCAGCACGGCTCACGCCTCGCGGCGCCGGACGTGCGGGCCATGCGCGGCGCCGGACACGCGGGCGCCCGGCCGCAAGCAACCGGCAGGCGACCGACGCAGCCCCCCCGTCCTAGCGAGTTATAGGCTGCTTACTTGTCCGCAAGAGTCGGCAAAGTGGCGGCCGTGGCGGGTATCCGGTTGCACGGCCGGTTACTCGTCGTCGCGTTCGACAGTGCGGATGGTGCGGAGGAACTCGGTCACGGTGGCCGGGCGGTCATTGGGCTTGGGCGCCATGCAGCGCATGATCGCTTTGGCCAGCGTCCGGTTGAGGGTCGGGCGGTACTCCAGGACGTCCCGCGGGACCTGCGTGTCGTGGGCCAGAGCGGCCTGTCCGGTCGTATCTACGATGGGCCACGGCATCTCGTAGGTGCAGATCTGGAAGGCCGAGACCCCCATGGCGAAGATGTCGAGCCGCTGATCGGTCGCGCGCCGGCGCACCACTTCGGGGGCCATATACAGCGGTGTGCCCGTCCGATTGCCGGGCGTCATGAACTCCGGACGGGCTGGCAGCGACAGCCCGAAGTCGATGAGCTTCACGTTGCCCGTCTCGGTCTCGTAGATGAAGTTCCGCGGACAGACGTCGCGGTGGATGTACTTCTGCTCGTGCACGTACTCCAAGGCCTCCGCCACCTGCCGCACCAGGCGCAGGCGGTGCCCTTCAATGCACGGATCACGGTTGTTGAGCAGCTGGTGCAGTCCGGGCCCTTTGACGAACTCCATCACGATGTACTGCAGCCCGTCGGTGCTCATCCCGTACTCGAAGGTTTCCACGATCAGCGGGTGATGAAGCGCGGCCGCGATTTCCCCCTCACTGGGTTTCCGCAGCCCCTTAAACCGGGCCTCAAAGGCGGTCCACTTGTCACGATCGGCAATCTTCAAACCCACGATCCGGTCAGTCTTGCGATCGCGCGCCATGTAGAACTTGGACATGGTTCCCGAGACGGCCTTGCGCAGGATCTCAAACCGCTCGCGCAGATCCACGCGATCGCCCTGGAACATGGCTTGAAGTCGATCGAACAGGCCCATGGTTCCAATCTAGGTGCCAGACCGGTTTTCGGCAACATCTTGGGGCCGGATTACTACTTGCCGCAGTAATCGATGGTCCGGGCGATCTCGCTCTTGAGCTTGGCGCGCGGCACAATCCGATCGATGTACCCGTGCTCCAGCAGAAACTCGCTCGTCTGGAACCCTTTGGGCAGTTCAATCCGCAGAGTCGCTTTGATCGTGCGCGGTCCCGCGAAACCGATCAGCGCCTTCGGCTCGGCAAACACGAAATCGCCGAGCGCCGCGAAGCTGGCCGCGACACCCCCCATCGTCGGGTTTGTAAGCACCGAGATGAACAGTCCGCCGGCCGAGTCAAAGCGTGCCAGCGCGGCCGAGACTTTCGCCATCTGCATGAGCGACAGCATGCCTTCGTGCATGCGGGCCCCGCCGCCGGATCCGCTGATGACGATCAGCGGCAGCTGTTCGGCCGTGGAGCGTTCGATGAGCCGTGTCAGCCGCTCGCCCACGACCGAGCCCATGCTGCCCATGATGAACGCCGAATCGGTCACTCCGAAGGCGACGCGCCGGGCGCGAATCATCCCGGTGCCGGTCAGCGCCGCATCGGTCAGACCGGTGCGGGCCTGTTCTTCCACGAGCCGTTCCGCGTACCGCTTCTTGTCACTGAACTCCAGTGGATCGGTGGGACGGAGCTGCGCGTCCCATTCTTCGAACGTGCCCTCGTCGAGCACCTGCCGGATCCGCTCACGGGCGGAGACGTAGAAGTGGTAGTCGCACTCGGGACAGACCCCCAGCCTCCGCTCAGCTTCCTTCCGGAAGATGATCTCCTGACAGCCTGGACAGCGCTGCCACAACCCTTCGGGAACTCCACGTTTCTGTCGCTTCATGACGTCTGCGCCGGACGTTCGCCCGCTCGCCCGTGTGACGCGCCGTTGACCGGCATTGCTCCTTCCTCCAACTCGATCAGCGTCCAGCCGCCGACGTCCGTCTCCGCCTGCCACAGATCATCCAGCTCGTTGTTGCGCAGGAACCCGCGCACCACGCTGGCCAAGGGCTCGGGGATGACCAGGGCAATCGTTCCCTGCCGATGTTTCCGGAGAATCTTGGCGATCGCCGACTGGGCGCGTTCGCGCGCCGCCGACAAC
>DAISIS010000537.1:0-3948 GCA_036821925.1 Pirellulaceae bacterium | reverse complement strand
CATCATCAAGCCGTTCAACCTCGAGAAATTCCTGGACC
The DNA here is from genome assembly GCA_036821925.1 of Pirellulaceae bacterium. Taxonomy (GTDB): domain Bacteria; phylum Planctomycetota; class Planctomycetia; order Pirellulales; family Pirellulaceae; genus JAAYDI01. The sequence continues at coordinate 3,910 of DAISIS010000537.1, read as the reverse complement.
TCGTGCGCACACTCAAGAAGTACTGGCTGGATGATGTCATCCTGCCCGCGGTGGAATAACCGTGGAGTAACCGTGGAGCAGCTTGGCCCCGCAGCCGAGCGATCGTCCGTCTCATGACTCAATACCCGCGTGTGTTTCGCGTCCGTCAGCAGTTCCCCCGGCCGCGCGTGGCCGACGTACCCGCGGCCGTCGACGCGGCACTCGCGGGGCTGCAGCTCGCGCAGCGCGTCCGCCCCGGGCAACGGGTGGCCATCTCGGCCGGCAGCCGGGGCATTGCCAACATGGCGGACATCCTGCGCGCGGCCGTGGCGCACCTGCGGCGGCTCGGAGCGGACCCGTTCATCGTGCCCGCGATGGGGAGCCATGGCGGCGGCACCGCGGCCGGGCAGCTCCAGATCCTGGAATCGTACGGCATCACACCCGACTACTGCGGCTGCCCGATCCACTCGAGCCTGGAGACCGTCATCGTCTGCCGCGCGGCGGAAGGGTTCCCGGTCCACTTCGATCGCCATGCGGCAGAGGCCGACCATGTGCTGGTGTGCGGCCGGATCAAGCCGCACACGCGGTTCATCGGGGACATTGAGAGCGGCCTGATGAAGATGATGCTCATCGGACTGGGCAAGCACGCCGGAGCGCTGGTCTATCACCAGGCCATCCAGGACTTCAGCTTCGGCCAGATCCTGCGCAGCGTGGCCCGTGAAGTCCTCACGCGGTGCCACATCCTGGCGGGCCTGGCCATCGTGGAAAACGCGTACGACGAAACCGCCTGCATCGCGGGGGTCGCGCCGGAGGAGTTTGAGCGGCGGGAGCCGGAGCTGCTGCGGCAGGCCCGCGCGTGGCTGCCCAAACTGCCGTTTGACCAGGCGGACGTGCTGCTGATCGACGAGATCGGCAAAGACGTCTCCGGCGCCGGGCTCGACACGAACGTGGTCGGACGCAAATTCCAGGAACACGCCCCCGGCGACGCCGAACGCCCGCAGATCAAGTACATCGTCGTGCGCGGGCTGACGCGGGAAACCCACCGCAACGCCACGGGCCTCGGTCTGGTCGAGTTCTGCCGCAGCCAGATCCTGCGCGAGATGGATGTCCAGGCCACCCGCATCAACTGCCTCACCGGCAGCCATGCGACGGCCGCCATGATCCCGCTCGATTACGAGACCGATCGCGAAATCCTGGACGTTGTCCTGTCGGTGATCGGGTTGCGCCCCCCCGCCTCAGCCCGGCTGATGTGGATCCAGAACACGCTCAAGGTCGCCGAACTGGAGTGCTCGGAAGCGTATTATGACGAGGCCCGGCAGCGATCGGACTTGGAGATTCTGACGCAACCCCGTAAGCTTCCCCTGGGCGCGGACGGTCAATTGCCGACCGTTGCGACGTTCGTCTGAGTTCGCCACGCACCGCCAGATCTGCCTGCGCATGGGGATCGCCATGACCGGCCGCTGGTCCATCCAACTCGAACAACGCTATTCGCTCCAGCTGCCGGGCGACGTCCGGGACTGGCTCGATGAGCAGATCTGGAAGGAGGCGGGGGGGGCCGAGTTCCGCCGGGCCCAGACCCCCGAGCAGTTGCTGGACCCTGCGCCGGGCTCGATCTGGGCCGGCTTCATGCTGCCCGACACCCTGCCGCTCATCGGCAACGACTACGGCGACTGGCTCTGCCTGCGCGTCGCGGCCGACGGATCGGTGTCCGAACTCATCCACTGGTCGCACTGCGGTGGCGATTGGATTCCTTACGGCCAGAGCCTCGCGGAGGCATTGCTCTATGACGCCGCAGTGCGCGTCCTGTATCCGCAGCGGGCCGCGTTTGCCGATCCGGAACCGGCGGGACCGCACGTCTTCCGGCTGGCCGAGTGGGCCTGCCGCTGGATGGCTGACCACGGCCGTGCCGTGCCGCGGTTCTGGGCGTGCGACGGTCGCCCGCTGCAGGACCGGGATCCGGCCGCCGTTCTGGCCCGCTTGGCCGACGCGGGTGTGGCCGAGTTCGCGGTGCGGCGCGACCGGATTCTGCGACACCTGGACAACCCCTTCAAGGCGGGCAGCGAGACCGGTTGGGCCCGGGAATTGGGGGTGCCCTGGGAACCGGAGTACGTCAGCTGGCTGTTCGACACCGCGCGCATTCCGACCGCGGCCCGCGCACGTCTGGCGTGCAAGCTGGCGGAGACGGCGGACGAACCGTTTGCCCAGGACTGGAACGCAGCGGAAGCGGAAGCGATCGCGGTGCTCCAGCGGCGTCAGGATCTGGGGTGGGCCTTTGACGTTGCCGGCTGGGCCGCCGAACGACGCGGGGACAGGCGTGTGGCGGTGGAGCGTTACCTGGGCGGCTTGCAGACCTCCTGGTTTTCGGACGACGCCCTGCGTTTCCGCACGCACTGGTTCGACGAAGGGTACGGCAAGTTCGCGGCGTCGCGGCTGGCAGCGCTGCACGACGCCCTGACGCCCCAGCAACAGCAGGATCCGTATCTCGCCATCTTCCTGAACAACGATCGCGACACCCTGCGGCGGCGCGTGCAGCAGTACTGGATTACGCAGGCTCGTGAAGCGCAGCGGCGTGAGGCACATCGTCAGGCGTACAGGGACTACTATCGCGCGGGCTGGGACCTCGGCATGCTGCCGATCTCAGCCTACGATGAGGTCTTCGCTCAGCTGCGCGCGACCGCGCTGGCTGACGGTTCTCCCGCGCTGGCGGCACTCGCTGCCCTGCACCACCAGTTCCTGTGTTGAACAGCGCGCAGCTAGGCGTCGATCAGGGCCAGCAGTTCGCGCGGATGATGGATGATGGCCTGGGCGCCGGCGGCCTGAAGTTCCTGGATGTCGCGGAATCCCCAGGTGACGCCCACGGCAAACATGCCGGCGTTCCGGGCGGTCTGCATATCGACACCGGTGTCGCCGAGGTAGCAGCAGGCATCGGCGGCAACACCCAGTTGCGCCTGAATCTCCCGCACGCCGGTCGGGTCGGGTTTCGGGGGCCGCTCGGCCTGCTGCCCCAGCACCGCCGTGAAGGGAAACTGTCCCAGGAAGTACTCGACGCACCGGCAGGTCGCCTCGTGCGGCTTGTTGGACAGGACGGCCAGCCGGATCTGGCGCTGCGCGAGCGCAGCGAGCAGTTCAGGGATGCCGTCGTAGAGCCGCGACTTGACGTTCCACGTGCGCGCGTAGAGTTCAGCGTACTCGCGCAGCACGGCGTTCAGCAGCTCCTGGTTCTGCTGGTCGGCGGGCGGCACCAGCCGATGCACCAGACGCCGCACGCCGTCGCCCACGAACAGCCGATAGTCGTCGACGGGGTGCACGGGGAATCCGTGGGCCGCGAGCACGGCATTGCCGGCATTCGCGATGTCGGCGAGCGAATCGAGCAAGGTGCCGTCCAGGTCAAACACCACGGCCTGTGCATTCATGAGAACCTGCCAGTCTCTATCTCCAAATCTCCAACCGTCGGCATTAACGGCGGTCCATGTATGGTAGACGACCAGCGGTCGGTTCAGCAGGGGGCCACCTGCGTCCACTGTTTGTCGAGTCGCTGAATGGATACGGGCAGGGAGGTCCCCAGCGGCTGGGCGAACAGCGAGACGCGGAACTCTTCGAGCATCCAGCGGAACAGCACCAGTTGCGGATCCACGACGCCGCGTTGCCGCTGGGCGGCAGCGCGTTGTGCGAGCATGGCGAGCCGCGGCTCGAGTTGCTGCAACGCCTGCGCATCGCGCTGCTGGCCGCCGTGCTGGAGCTTGTCCAGCCGGTACACGATGGCGCGCAGGTAACGCGGGTAGTGCTGCAGCCAGGCCCAGGGAGTGGCTGTGAGAAAGCCGTCCGGCGTCAGCGCATCGAGCTGGCGGCGCACGTCCTGGACGACCTGCGGCCAGCGGTTGCGAGGCAGGTTTTCGAGGGCCAGCCGCGCAGCATGAAAGCTCTCGAACAG
>DAISIS010000536.1:0-3953 GCA_036821925.1 Pirellulaceae bacterium | reverse complement strand
CATGAAGACGTTTTCTCGCAACGCGGTAATGTGCGCCCTTGGACTGATCATCTGCGGGTTCCCGGCCGTCCGAGCGGGCGGATACCAGCCGCAGGGCGTGGAATTCGCCACGCGTGAAGTGATCATCGTGGATTCGGCATCCCAGGTGCTGCGGGAGATCATGGCCATCCCGGCGCAAGGTATTCCCGGGTCGATGCTGGCCGACGCTCAGGGGATCGTGATCGTGCCAGGGTTGCTCAAAGGCGGATTTGTGGTGGGGGTTCGCCACGGGCGCGGTGTGGTCCTCGTGCGGGACGATGCCGGGGGTTGGAGACCGCCGGCATTCATCACGCTCACGGGCGGCAGCCTGGGCTGGCAGATTGGCGTGCAGGCGGCGGATCTGGTGCTGGTTTTCAAGACCCGGACAAGCGTCGAGAGTCTGATGCGGGGCAAGTTCACGATCGGCGGCGGGATCGCGGCGGCAGCTGGACCCGTGGGACGGCAAGCGGAGGCCGGTACCGATGCCGGACTCAGGGCCGAGATCTACTCGTATTCCCGGAGCCGGGGACTTTTCGCAGGCGTGGCGTTGGACGGTTCAGTGATCCAGGTGGACACGCGTGCCAATGCAGCCTACTACGGCGTCATCGGGGCAGGACCGCCGCCGGCAGTTCCTCCGTCCGCACAGCGTCTGCTGGACGAGGTATCGCGATACACGTACACAGAACACGATCGGGTCCGCGTCACAGCGGTGCCGGGCGCCGGCAACGTCGCGCACGGCCAAGTCGCGCAACAGACGCTTGCCGACGCGTCACGCCGGCTGGCAGCCATTCTGGACGTGAATTGGCGCCAGTACTTGGCGCTGCCTGCCGAGGTCTACGGGACAGACCGCCAGCCATCGCTCGAACTGCTCCAGAAATCCCTGGCCAAGTTCGACCGTGTCGTGACCGAACCGCAGTACCAGTCGCTTGCCCAGCGAACGGAGTTCCAGCAGACCCACGCCCTGTTGCGGGCTCGATGTGCCGAACAGGCGGCCTCTGCCCGGCTGACGCTTCCTCCTCCACCATCCGACGACTTCCAGGCGATTCGCCGGCAATAGCGGCAGCTCGCAGGCTGCCAAGGAAGGTTTCCATGCTGAAATCAACAGTTGCCGTGGGCGCGGTTCTGGCCGCGTTGCTGGCTGCTGCGCCCGAGCCGCTGCCTGTATGCGGCGCTGGGCCCGCGCCCTCGGAGGCAGCGGAGGTCAAGCTGGCAGCGGTCCAGGTGCTTGGCTATGACAAGACCGATCTGCCGCGAGCGGGATACGATCCGAGCGACACCGTAGTGCGGTACATCGAACGGGCAGCTCGGGATGGGGCCCAGCTGGTGGTGTTCCCGGAATACCTGCTGGGCAGGATTTCCGTTCCCGGCCCCGAGACAGACAGGATCTCCCGCGCTGCGGCGGCGGGGCATATCTACGTGATCGTCGGATGCTGGGAGGTGAACCGGGACGAGTCGTACGCGAACACGGCGCTGCTGTTCGACCGGGCCGGCCAGATCGCCGGCAAGTACCACAAGGTCCATGCTGCGGTGGACCAGTTCGAGGGGGATCCACCCTGGTCGCAACCGCCGCGCAACAAGGACCTGACCTGGTTTCTCCGCCACGATCCCGAGTGGAAGATGCAGCGGGGCGACGGCTTCCCTGTGTTTGAACTCGACTTCGGGCGCATCGGCATCCTCACCTGCTACGATGGCTGGTTCCCCGAAACCTTCCGGATCCTGTCGCTCAAAGGCGCTGAACTTCTCGTCTGGATCAACGGCCGCCAGGGAACGGTGGAAGACTTCATTGTCCAGTCGGCCATGTTCCAGAACGAGGTAGCGCTGGTCGCCACCAATCAGGCCTACGGCGCAGGGACGATGATCGCGGAGTATCCGAGCCGCATTCTGGCCCGCTGCGATGACCCCCAGGAAGACTATGTGACCGCCACGGTTAACCTGCAGCGGGTGCGCCAGGCGCGACACAACAGCCGGAACTTCCAGCAGCGGCGCCCCGACGTCTACTCGGAAATCGTGCAGCCGATCGGCACTCCACCCTCTTCGGACAATCCACAAAGAAAACCCAAGTAGCGGACCGGTTTCCGGATCAGGTCCGCTCTTACCCCGCTGTTTTTATTCTTGTTGCTGTTCCTGTTCTTGTTCCTGCACCTACTTGCCAGGCCGAGGCGAAGCATGCCCGAACCGTTCCCTGATCTGGAAGCCATCCGGCGGCATTTCGCGACCGACCGTTTTGCCGCCACCAGTGGAGTGGAGATCGCCGAGTTGGCGCCTGGTCGCGCTCGGACCGTCCTGCAGGTCGAGCGGCGGCATCTCAACAGCATTGGGATTGTGCAGGGAGGAGCGGTGTTCACCTTGGCCGATCTGGCATTTGCGTTGGCCTGCAATTCGCGTGGCCGCGTGGCGGTCGCGGTGAACACGAATCTCTCGTTCCTGAAACCGACGCCGGCCGGCACGCTGTATGCCGAGGCCACGGAGATCTCGCGCAGCAGACGCATTTCCTCCTGCACCGTGCGTGTGACGAATGACAGCGACGAGCTGGTCGCACTGTTCCAGGGCACGGCCTACATCAAGACTGAGCCGTTCCCGCAGCGTACCGAGGCCGAGTAAGTTCCACTCGGGGAAAGGACCTCAGCGTGTCACAGCTACACGGAATGCCGGCGTCCGCTCCCACGCGCGACCGAGGTCCGATTGCCCCTCACCGGATGGCCAGCATTGACGCCTTGCGCGGCCTGGCCATGCTGCTGATTATCTCGATCGACATTGGTGGAGCGCCGGTGCTCCCAGCGCTCGCAAAACTGTGGGACAGCCGTTTCGGCAGCTCTTTCGCGGAGCAGTTCAGATACGACTTCGTCGAGGGGCTCCGCGTGTGCTTCCTGGCCATGCCCATGTTCCTGTTTGTCGTCGGGCTCGTCATACCGATCTCTCTCAACCGGCGGCGGGCGCAGGGAGTTGGCGGTAAGCGCCGAATCTACCTGCAGATTGTCAGGCGTTCGTTGATACTGTTCCTGCTGGGCCTGATCGCGGGCGGGCACCTGTTGGAGCTCAAGTTTGCCCACATGCCGCTGTACAACAACGTGCTGGAGTACATCGCCGTCGGCTATCTGGTGTGCGCGGTCGTGGTGCTCAATACCGCCTGGCCTTTTCAGTTGGCCCTGGCCCTGACGCTGCTCACCGGCTACTGGCTGCTCTTCCAGTTCGTCCCCGTTCCCGGCTGGGACGGAGGCATCTATTCCGCCGACATGAATCTGGCGATCTATGTCGACAACGCCGTGCTGGGTCCGTTCCACCGGCCCGGTTCCTGGCAGGTCCTGGCGACCATCAGCTTCATCGCCAACGTGCTGCTGGGCGTGCTTATGGGCCAGGTGCTGGAGCACACCGGGGCGGCCAAGCGCAAGATCGCGATGTTGTCCGCTGCCGGCACGGCGATGCTGGCAGCGGGCCTGGTGTGGGCGCCATGGTTCCCCGTGATCCGGAGCCTGTGGACCAGCTCCTATGTGCTCGTGACCTGTGGCTTGACCACGCTGCTGCTAGCCGCCTTCGTGCTGCTGATCGACCTGCTCGGCCACCGGCGGTCGGCCTGTGCCCTGGTCGTCCTGGGCGCCAATTCCATCGCCATCTACATGATGGCGCACCTGTTCGACTTCCGCCTGATCGGGAACATCGTCGTCGTGGGAATCAGCGAGCTGTGCGCACCCGATGTGCGGGACCTGATCCAGGCCTGTGCCGCACTGACCGTGATGTGGCTGATCATGTACTGGATGTACAGGACGGAGACGTTCGTTAGGGTTTGAGGTGGGGGAAGTGTTCAGTGTTCAGTGTTCAGTTTTCAGGGTTCAGGGTTTAGTTGCTGGTTTTGCACGCGGGGATGGAGTTTAGCGCTCGGCAGGTTGGACGAGGTAGCGGTGTCGAATCCCGAGGCTGGCACCAGGTTCCAGATCGCG
>DAISIS010000535.1:0-3956 GCA_036821925.1 Pirellulaceae bacterium | reverse complement strand
GTCCTGGAGGCCGGGAGTGCCCAGTACCGCCTGATCCGGGGCGAACGGGAACTGCTGGCCAAGACGTTCAGCGCCAGCATCAAGGTGCTGACCGACGTCCTGGCCGCAGTCAGCCCGCTGGCGTTTGGCAAGGCGTCCCGCGTGCACCAGCTGGTGCGCAAGCTGTGCCGCGAGTTGGACGTGCACGACTGGCAGATCGAGGTGGCGGCGCTGCTCTCGCAGGTGGGATGCGTCAGCATCCCCGAGAAGATCCTGGCGAAGGCGTACCAGGGGGAAGCGCTGACGACTGCCGAACGGCGCACGTTCCACGGCTATCCGCAGGCGGGCCAGCAGCTGATTGCCGGCATTCCGCGTCTGGAACAGGTCGCCGAGATCATCAGTTACCAGCTGCAGCAATGCGACGGCGAAGGGATTCCCGGCGACGGCACGTGCGGCAGCGACATCCCGCTGGGCAGCCGCATGCTCAAAGTGGCCCTCGATTTCGACACGCTGGCGGCGGCCGGCTACAACCACGAGACGGCCGTGGCCGAATTGAACCATCGGGTGGGCTGGTACGATCCGTCCCTGATGGCGGCGCTGGGACGCGTCCTGACGATCTCCTCCGTCCAAGTCGTGCGGCGGGTCAAGGTCTCCGAACTGGTGGAGGGGATGACCCTGGCGGCGGACGTGCGGACCACCTCCGGCATGCTGCTGTGCGCCGCGGGCCAGCAGATCACCCGCGCCATGCGAGTCCGGCTCCGGAATTACCTGGTCAACGTGGGCATCCAGTCGCCGGTGAAAGTCTTCGTCTCTGCGGAGGTTGCTGATCAGATGGCTGAACAGCAGTCGGCGCTCTGCACGGTCGCCGACAATGTGCGAGGAACCATGCCATGACGAAAGTGCTGGTAGTCGACGACACTCCCGATATTGCGGCGTTGATGGCCCGGGCGTTACGCGACCAGGGCTACGACGTGTTTGTGGCCAGCGACGGCAAGTCGGCGCTGCAGGGGGCGGCCACGGTGCAGCCGGATGTGATCCTGCTGGACATCATGATGCCGGAGATGAATGGCATCGAGGTGCTGCATCGCTTGAAAGCCGACACCCCGCTGCGGGTGATTCCAGTAATCCTGGTGACGGCCCGGACCGACGATACCGACGTCATCGCCGGACTGGACGCCGGCGCCCACGACTATGTGACCAAGCCCTTCAAGAAGGAGATCCTGGTCGCCCGGGTCCGCGCCGCGACGCACATCAAGCAGCAGCACGATCAGTTGCGGCAGATCAACACGCAGCTGCAGGCCGAGATTGTGCAGCGTGTGCGCGTGCAGCAGGAACTGGCGCAGGCGCAGAAGCTGGAATCGATGGGGCATCTGGCAGCGGGCATCGCACACGAGATCAACACCCCGGCCCAGTATGTCGGCGACAACATCCGTTTCCTGCAGGAAACGTACGGAGGGGTGGCCCGCCTGCTCCACACGCTCGGCGACCTGCTGACCGCCGCACGGGCGGGAAGCCTCTCCGACGCACTGCTGGCGGCCGCCGAGGCGGCTGTCCAGGAGGTCGATCTCGCGTACGTGACCGACGAGGCCCCCAAGGCGATCGGTCAGTCGCTCGAAGGGATCGAACGCATCGCGAGCATCGTGCGTGCCATGAAGGAGTTCTCGCATCCCGGCACCGGCCACAAGCAGGCAGTCGATCTGAATCGCGCCATCGAAAACACGCTGACCGTGTCCCGCAACGAATGGAAGTACGTGGCCGAACTGGTCACGCACTTCGCTCCCGACCTCCCCCCGGTCCCCTGCCTGCCGGGCGATTTCAAGCAGGTGATCCTGAACCTGGTGATCAACGCGGCGCAGGCCGTGGCCACCGTCGTGCAGGGTGGCGCGGCGGGCACGGGCACCATCACCGTCACGACCCGCCGCGTGGAGGAGTGGGCCGAAGTCCGGGTCCAGGACACCGGCCCCGGCATCCCGGAAGACATCCGCCCCCTGGTGTTCGATCCGTTCTTCACGACCAAGGAGGTGGGACAAGGCACCGGCCAGGGGCTGACCATCGCGCACACGATCGTCGTCACCAAGCACGGCGGGCGGATCTGGCTGGAGTCGGAAGTCGGACGTGGCACGACGTTTATCGTGCGTCTCCCGTTGACAGATCCCGTCGCCACACCATCCTGCGGCCACCGCGACCTGGCGGCGGCCCCCTGCTGAGGAGCACCTGCCATGCAACACGTCATCCTCCTGGTCGATGATGAACCCAACATTCTCTACGGCCTGGCGCGCGCGCTGCGCGACCAACCGTACCAGATCTTCACCGCCCGATCCGGCGCCGAGGCCCAGCTGATCCTCAAGAGCCATCCGGTCGACGTGATCATCTCGGACGAACAGATGCCGGGCATGCGCGGCAGCGATCTGCTCACCTGGGTGGCCGACAACTGCGGCGATGTCGCGCGCATGATGCTGACCGGCCGCGCGACCGTCGAGACAGCCATGCGCGCCATCAACGACGGGGCCGTCTTTCAGTTCTTCACCAAGCCCTGCAATCCGGCCGATCTGGCGGTGTCCATCCATCGGGCACTGGAACGCAGGTCCCTGCTGGCCGCGCACCGCCAGCTGCAGGACGTCAATCGCCAGCAGTTCCGGCAGCTCCAGCAGTACGGCCACGAACTGGAAACGCTGACCCGGATCGTCGCCCGGGACATCCACACACCGCTGCAGACGGCGCTGCGCGCCTGCCAGCAGCTGGAGGAACAGTACGAGGAACTGTTTGACCCCCGGATCCGCACGCTGGTGGTCAACGCCCTGGAGAGCATTGCCGATGTCCAGTACCTGGTGAACAACCTGCAGCAGCTCTGCCACACGGCACTCTCACCCGCCGGAGCGGATCCGCGCGCCGCGTGCGAACCCGCCTCTGACGACGCCCCCGCCCCGGCGGCCTGCCCCGGCTGACCCGGCTGGCCGCGCCGGACGCGAGTCCGCGCGCCGCGGTTAGCGGCCGGTCAGATCGAGCGCGGCGTCGGCCGGGAATTCGAGGTATTTCATCACCCCATCGCGCCAGTAATGGAACTTGACCTTCAGCGTGTTGTCAGCGCCGGGGGCAACGCCGCCGAAGAGTTCGGAGTACCGACCCAGCGGCGTGACCAGCCGGTTGTGGAACTGCGCCTGCACGCTGTCCGTCACGTCGATCTGATCCGCGAACTGCTGCACGTTGGTCAAGGCCCGAATCCGCAACGCCGTCGCATCGCAGACGTGGGCCCCAGCGTTGTGCAGCACAAAGTCCACGTGCGGGCCCAGTTCGCCAGGCCGCAGCCGCAGCGTGAACTCGGCACTGCCGCGCGGGCCCACCTGCACCTCATTGGTATTGTAGGTGCCCAGCAGGTCGTGCCGCGTATCGTCGTGCCAGCGGATGACCCGCAGCTCGACCCCGTTCCCCAGATTCGAGAACAGCGTGCCGCGGAGCGTCACATCCTGCTGCCGCACTGCGGCCGACGGCGTCCACCGGAAGACGCCGTAACCGGCCGGGTCGGCAATCGGGTGCGTGTAGAGGAACTCCTGCCGTTCCGCAGCCGGCAGCACCTGGTCGAACATCTTCTCGGTGTAATGCTCCCGCCACGCATCCTCCTGCTGAGCGCTCGGGGCGTAGTCCGACACGAAGCCAAGTTCATCGGCCTGGCCAGCCAGTCCGTAGGCGCAGCCGAGCGGTGAGCCGAACGCCTTGAACTCCGAACTCAGCTGCTTCACGTCGCTGGCCGCCGCCGTCGACAGCAGCCCGTGGTTCCGGCAGTTGTAGCAGGCCCAGCGCCCGCCGGCGGCGTCCGGGAACTCCGCCCGCACCCCGCTCCTGCCGCCCGGCTGGACATAGTCGGCAGCCAGATCCGCCACGACGTCGCCGCGGATCTCGAACAGCGCTTCCACGTCGCCCGGCGCCGGCGGACCGTAGAGCGCCTTGACGACGTGCGCGTTGACAAACTCGTTCGGCCA
>DAISIS010000534.1:0-3958 GCA_036821925.1 Pirellulaceae bacterium | reverse complement strand
TCCCGCGGCGAGATTGCCTACGTCACCCAGTTCGGTTGCGAAAACGTACCACTCCCCGTTTCCCTTCCGACGCTTTCGACGACGATTCAGGCACGCCGTTCGTTCCTCAGAGCGAGCCGCCCGACCACGAATTGAAAAATCCAGACTACAAACGCGACGATTCCTCCCAGACAGAGGAAAGCCAGACTGCTACACATCCCAAGGTAAAGATAGAATCGTCGATCCATCGCCTCGTTCGCCGGAAACGTAAAGATCTCGACGGGATGAGCGATAGGCATGAACGCAATGCCCAGCCAGAAACCAACGGTGCCTCCAAGGGCGCCGTAAAAGAGCATCCTCCGCAGCTGGAAATCCCCCAAGATGGCTCCCGCAATCGAACCGGCGAGAAACGGGACTATTATCGTCATATAGGGGGATAATAGAGCAACGCGAAGGACGAGTGCCACGCCTGTCGTGAGAACCAGCAGGGTGCCCAGCTTAAACTGACACCAACGCCACTTGGATGCTGGCAGATTTGAACGGTTATCTGACACGGCTCGAACCATTCTTGCGGTTACCGGCACAATTCATCCACTATGGCGTCTTCGAAAACCGGAGCACAGATTGAAGGATAATGTAGCATGACTCCCGAGGTCCAGCATTTGGAGGAAGTGCGATATCGAAGAAGCGGAAGCAGCAAAATGCGGCATTGAAGGCGAAGATGGCATTGGCATCCACCGTCACGCTGCGTCGTCGCGAACGATGCCACACCAGGATCCGGATTTCAGTGCCGACAACAGCAGGCGGTTGGGCCTGGTGCATGGTGTGACGGCGCTCGCCGGAGAGTTGTGCGATCGGGCAGGCGTTATCGCGGCGAGCTGGTCACCCTACGTGATACGCGGTCGCCTGCAGCCGCGGCCGGTATCACACCGACGAAGGCGTGCGCGGCACACTGCGGGTGTTTGTCGGTGGCGGTCTCGGCAACACGCCGGGCTGCTGGAGGACCAGGGGGACGAAGAACCCAGCTACCATGGCTCGCTCGGAGATCGTGAGGACACGCCCCCACCAAACAACAAGGGTCCAATGCGGCGGGCCCGCGGCGCGCAGAGCTCGTCCAGCGCAGATCCGCGGGGCGGCTTACCGTGCCCGTTCGATCGCCTGCTTGCCTTTCACGCAGGCTTCGTACGGGTCGGCGATCTTCCACTCGTCGATCATGATCCAGCCCTGGAAGCCGCCCGCCTTGAGTGTGGCCAGCGCGGCGGGAATGTCGAGATGGCCGTCGCCGCACGGCAGATGGCGCGACGTGCCGTCGAAGAGCGTCCCGTCGGAGTCGGTCAGGTGGACATAGCCGATATTCTGCACCCCGATCCGCTGGAGCATTTCGTGCGGCTTGCCCTGCGAGCCGGACATGAGATCAAAATGGCTCGGGTCGAACATGGTCTTCAGGTGCGGCGAGTTGACCTGCTGCAGGATCCGCACCATGTGTTGTTCCGTGTTGAACACGAAGGGGGGCTCCAGTTCGAACGAGGCGAGCAATCCCAGATCCCCCGCGATCGTGGCCACTTCCCGAAACGACTCCACGAGCCGATCGAGGCCCTCGTCGAGCGTCTGGCCGCGCAGGCCTCCACCGGGCCACAGACCGATGCAGTCACAGCCCACCTGTCGGGCGAACTGCGCCCGGTCGCGCAGCGTCGCCAGCCACTGCCGGCGCACGGCCGGGTCGGGATCGAACGCGTCGGCCACGCCGAGCTGAATCGAGAACACCTGGAGTCCAAAGGCGTCGTACATGCGCCGCAGCGCGCTGATCCGCTGCGTCTCGCTGGCCGCCGGGTAGTTGCCCATCGGCCAGCCTTCGACCAGTTCCACACCGTCAAACCCCTGGGCGCTGGCGAAATCCAGGATCTCCCAGATCGGGTAGGTCTGCTGATGGTCCAGGCTCGACGACATGAACCCGTTGAGCCCGATGGCGGTCTTCCAGGTGGCCGGCGGCGGCGCGTGGGGCGACTCCGCCCGGACGAGGCGGGGCGCCAGGCTGGCCGCCACCGCGCCGCCCATCCACTGCAACACACGGCGACGTCTCATCTGCATCTCCTCCCCCACGCGTCGGTTCTCCCCGCAGCTCGGCCTCGCGCGCCGCGCTAGATCCGCACGAAGTACTTCTTGCTGTACAGCCACAGGCCGATCAGCCAGAACAGAATCACGGCGCTGATCGGCGCGACCATCCGGCCGAACATGTCGTCGGCCAGCCACTTGCTATCGATCAAGGCGGCCCACAGGATGACGAAATGGGTGTGCATCGTCTTCTCGGCCCAGGGGCGCAGCAACATGCCCATCAGGTAGAAGGCCAGCGAATTCATCCCCACGACGACCAGGGGCCAGGCGAGCCAGCGGAGCCGGCACAGGTCGAACAGCAGGTAGAAGGCGGCCAGACCCCAGATCACATAGGCGCCGCTGTAGAGCACCCACGACGGCGTCCAGATCCGCTTCACGATCGGGCAGGCGTACTGGCCGGCCAGGATGCCCAGCCCCAGACAGACGCCGCCGCCGATGACCAGCAGGAAGAACTTCTGCCACCAGCGCCGATCGCTCAGCAACAGCTGGCCGCAGAACACGCCCAGCAGGATCGTGCCGATCGCGGGGACGAAGTTCAGCGTCTGATAGCCGCCTTCGTTGAACTTGAACGGCTCATCCCCGGGGCGCGGGAACTGGTTGAGGAACACGACGTCGGCGTGGTGCGCCACGTTCGCATTCTTGGACCAGGAGGCGAACCTGCCGGTCAGGATTTCGTCCCCGCTGGCGTGTACCGCCGCATAGTCGTAATCCGCCGGCGGCGTGTAGCTGTAGAACCATCCCCAGTAGCCGGCCAGGATCAGCACCAGCAGCAGCGCCTGGATCCAGAAGCGGCGGGCCACCGTCATGATCAGGTACACGAACACGTACCCCAGACCGATCTGCGACAACACGTTGACGAAGATCCAGTTCGTCTCCCGCATGCCCTCGGAGCACAGGAAGACCCCCAACAGGATCAGCACCAGTGCCCGGAACACCGCGTGGATGGTCCGCGACGCCGCCCCTTCGCCCGTTGTCGCGCGGCGGGCATACGAGAACGGCATGGCCACGCCAACGATGAACATGAACGCCGGCTGCAGCAGATCCCAGAACGACACGCCGATCCAGTCGAAGTCGCTCTGCCAGACCGTGTGCTCGAAGTTGAACCCGATCCGCTGCCCGAAATCGTAGTCGATGTAGTTCCAGACCGGCGCCTCGGGGGGCAGCTGGCTGACCTGCAGGATCCCGAACCCCGCGCCGGCCAGGACCAGCATGACGAAACCGCGGTAGGCGTCCAGCGAGAACAGGCGTTCCCGCTTCACCTCCTCCGCCCCGGCCGGCGGCACCGGTGCGCTGGGCGGCTCGCGGCGAGGACGTTGGACGAGTTGCGGATGCGCCGCACGCGGCGGCGCTGACCTCGGCACCTCAGTCGGTCGCGTGGCCTGGTCGCGCACCGAAGTGGGTTGCGGTCGGGAAGGGGCAGGCTGCGGATCAGGTTGGTTTTTGGTACTCACGGATGGGCTCCACTGTTGTCAGGTGGGTGCTGGCGGGACCGCGCTGCGCGGCCCGTCCCAGCACACGTCGCTTATCACAATCCACCCGGCAGCCGGCCACAAGCGGCCCGCTCCGGGCAGGTTATCCGCGCTCGTTCTGCTCGACAGAACCCGATGCTCTTCTCTGGAACCTGATGGGAGCCCGTCCCCAACTCGCGTATTATCCTACCAAGGATTTCTGCGCTGGGAAATCTGGATGTTCTACTTTTGAGCACCTTTTGGCAGGATGCTCTGGCCGGACATCAGGGCGACGGCCTGCGCGCGGATCTGCTGCCGGGCCTCCGCCGTGCTCCCGCTCTGATATCCCTGCACCGTGCCGTCCCGGCCGATCAGAACGGTCACCGGAATGACCCCGATCTGATACGACTGGAGCGACT
>DAISIS010000533.1:0-3960 GCA_036821925.1 Pirellulaceae bacterium | reverse complement strand
CCGCGTTGGCCCGGGCCCGGGCCACCAGCTGCGGCGGGAACAGGACGCCGGCCGTCTTCGTACGGGCGGCCGGCGTCTGCTCCGCGACCGTCTCCGTCGGTCCCTCTCCCGGCCCGCTCGACAGGGCGCGCCCGGCACACAGCAGCATTCCGGCGAACACGATCCCGAGAGCATGACGCGCGCTCATCACCGCACTCCAGCGACAGGGCCGACAGCTGAACGTCCCATACCGTGACGCTACACGTTCTCTTCAATCTCGTACGGCTGGCGGTACTCCCGTTTGAAGTACTGCATGGCGGCCGGATTGTCGCGGATCTGCTCCGACTCGCGATCGATACGCAGTGTTTCGCCCCCGAGTCGATAGCTGATCGTCGCGTAATGGGCCCAGAGCACGCTGCGGTGCCCCTCCTGGATGTCGGCATTGGGCATCGCGCGCGACCGCACGCACTGGAGGAAGTTCTCCTTGTGCTCCGGATCGGGAAAGAGCCCCTTGTTCTGCTCCTTGAGCGTCCCCTGCTGCAGCTCGGGGCGGACGAACACCTGCCAGCCGCCACCGTGGCGTCCGAGGCACATCAGCCCCTCGCTGCCGTAGATCTCGATCCGCGTGGCGCACTGCGGCCAGTAGGGGAACTTGTCCGTAGCCTGCCGAATGATCGGCGAGATTTTGAGCATGTAGGGTGTGTACAGGGTCAATTCGAACGTGACGACCATGTCGTCGAAGTTGTACACGGCCACCTGCGTGTCGGGCGATTCGGCCGCACCAGGTTCGTACCGTGCGCCGCTGCAGTACACCGACGTGGGATAGTCGACTCCCAGCACGTAGCGCGCCAGGTCGATCTGGTGGATGCCATCGTTGATGATGTCGCCGCTCGAGTAGCGCCAGAAGTGGTGCCAGTTGTGATGGTACGTGGCGTTGTAGGGCGCTTCGGGAGCCGGGCCGTTCCAGCGGTCCCAGTCGAATCCGGCCGGCGGATCTCCCGCCTGGCCCAGGGGGAAGTTGGACCACTCCTTCTGATTGTAGATCCGGCAGAAGTGGACTTTGCCGAGCTTGCCCTCCGCCAGGTACTGGCGGGCCGCCATGCAGTACGGTGCGCTGCGGCACTGCGTACCCACCTGTACGATGCGCTGGTACTTGCGCGCCGCCTCGATCATCTTGCGGCCTTCCCAGCAGTTGTGGGTGGGCGGTTTCTCCACGTATACGTCCTTGCCCGCCTGGCAGGCACGAATCGTGGCCAGTGCGTGCCAGTGATCAGGAGTCGCCACGATCACCGCGTCCACGGACTGGTCATCGAGCACCTGGCGGTAGTCCTGCACGCCCTGGGGTGTGGAGCCCTGTTTCTCCGCCAGCGCCTGGGCCAGGCTGGCAAACCGTCCCGTGTCGCAGTCGGAGATGCACGCGAACTGGCAATCCCCGCGGGCCACGAAGTCGGCTGCCAGGTTGCTGCCTCGGCCCCCGGCTCCAATCAAGCCCAGCACCACCTTCTCATTGGCAGGGGTGGCGCGGGCCGAGGCGGCGTTCTTCAGAATGGTCCACCCAGCGGCAGCGCCCACTCCCACTTGGCCCGACTTGGACAGAAACTCGCGGCGGCGCATGTGTCGCATGACAACAGTCTCCCAACAGCAGTGTTCGAGTCACGGGGATCTTCACATCGACCACCCATTTTCCCCCGGCGCGATCCCGGCTGTCAACGCAGCGCACCACGCGCGGCGGGCAGAAGTCAGCGTGTCTCGACTGCTCGCGGTTTCTTGGTCGCCCGGTCGCCTGGTTGCGCGTGCGGCAAACTCAGTGCTGTACGACCACGTGCCCGCCCTCGAAGACGGTGAGACGCTGGTCGGCCTGGATGTTTTCCAACACGTCGGTCTGGCCGCCGACCCAGCGAATCTCGACGCGGTCGACCCGGTCATGTTGGGCCAGGCCGAAATGGAGCCGCGTGCCATAGTGGCTCTGATAGCTGCGCCCGGCATGGACTTCGTCGATCTGGACCAGGTCGCCGGCCGTCACCTGCACGCGCGCCCCGACGCCATCCCGATTCGTGTCTCTGCCGCGCAACTGCAGCTGAATCCAGTGATGGCCGGTGGCCGATTCGTTGCGCAGGATGGTGGGAGCGGATCTGGAGTTCAGGACCACTACGTCGACACGGCCGTCGTTGTCCAGGTCTTCCAACGCGATGCCGCGCCCCACATTCTTGCGCTGCAGGCCCTCGCCGCACTGGCTGGTGACGTTCTCGAAGCGGCCGTCTCCCAGGTTGCGGAGCAGGGTGTTGCGCGAGCGGTAGGATGTGGTGCGGTCGAACTCTTCGATGTTGTCGTACAGATTCCCGCAGCCGATGAAGATGTCCCGGAAGCCGTCGTTGTCGAAGTCCGCGAAGCCGCATCCCCACTTCACCTGGTTGAAGGACCCTTCCCCGGCGCCCGATGCGCGGGCCACATCCTCAAACTCGCCATCACCCAGGTTGCGGAACAGGGCCACGAGCTCGCGGTGAAAAGACGTGATCAGCACGTCGAGCGCCCCGTCGTTGTCGAAGTCGCCGCTGTCGACGCCCATGTTCGAGTGGGCTGCCCCGGAGACGTCGTAGGCCACGCCGGCGAAGAGGGCAACTTCTTCGAACTTGCCCGTCCCGTCGTTCTGCCAGAGATAGTTCGGCATCACGTCGTTGCCCACGAAGATGTCGGTGTGCCCGTCGTTGTTGAAATCCATGCAGGTCATCCCCATCGCTGTAGCTGCCAGCGTGCCAATGCCTGACTCCTGGCTCACGTCCGCAAAGGTGCCGTCACCGTTGTTGCGGTAGAGGTTGTCGGGCACAGGGGTGAACTCCAGCGGGCCGGGATAGACGTGCACGCCCATGAAGGTGCGGTGCGGATGGTCCTTGTACGAGAGGATCAGATAGTTTCCCACAAACAGATCGACATCGCCGTCGCCTTCGATATCCAGGAACGCGGTACCGGCGCCCACCACGTCCGACTTGTTTTCAGGACCGACGCTGGCAGCCGACGTCGTCTCGGCAAACGTGCCGTCCCCCTGGTTGTGAAACAATGCGTTGGCGCCAAAATTGCTCAGGTAAAAGTCCTGGCAGCCGTCATTGTCGTAGTCCGCTACGGCAATGCCCATCGCATAACCCGGTTTGGCCGCTCCTGCCTGCCGGGTCACGTCCGCGAACTGGAAGTTGCCCAGGTTGCGATACAGCGCGTTGGTGGGCGGGTTGGGCACTGTCTTGCCCTCCAGTGGCCCGCCAGTGAGAAAGTAGATGTCGATCAGGCCATCGTTGTCGTAATCGAACGTGGCCACGCCTGACGACACGGGCTCCACGACATAGCGTTTGCCGGTTCCGCCGTCCGTGTGCTGGAACTCGATCCCCGTGCTTGCCGTTACGTCACGCATCTGAATCGGACATTCGTCGGCCCGGACGAACGACCCGGTGCTCAGCCACACAGTGCATGCCAGCAGCACAGTGCATGCCAACAGCACTGCGGCCTTCGGCTGTTCAAAGGTGGACGTTCTGTGATTTGGTCCAGCCATAGTACTCCACCCTGTGCATCCTCACCATCACTGGCTATTTTGCGCTGAGAATCAACTCGCGTGCGCGACGGTACTCTGAATTGGCCGGATCCAGCTTGATCGCTTCCTCCACCGCAGCCAGACCGTCGTCATAGCGTCCCAGTTGGGCTTGGAGCATGCCGACGTTGGACCAGTAGGCCGCATTGGCCGGCTCGATGTTGCGGAGTTCCAGGCACACGCGCAGCGCTGCATGCAGCCGCTCGTGTTGTTCATAGAACGCGGCGAGTTCCAGACGCGACGACACGTTGTGCGGGTCAACTGCCGTCGCCTTCATCCAGGCTTCCTGCGCCTTCCACTGGTCGCCTTGAGCGACGTACACCTTGGCGATCTCGCGGTAGATCAGAACCGCCACTTCGCGTCCCTTGCCGAGGTCGTCGAAGTTGCGCACTCGCGTCGACGACTCC
>DAISIS010000532.1:0-3960 GCA_036821925.1 Pirellulaceae bacterium | reverse complement strand
GTGATCGCATCTACAACGAACGTGACTGCTGCAAGGACGAACAGAAGTGCGGCATGGCGCGCCAGCATTGGCAACGGGACGCCCTGGCCAAAATCTCGCTGGACATCACCCCGAAACTGCACCCCGACGTGGATGATCCCTGGCAAGGTCAGTCCGAGCGCAACGCGGACCTGAGTCAGGCGCCGGTCCGCAGCTGGCGCGACCGCCAGGGGCGCGTCCTGGCCACCGGCCGCCTGGCCAACATCGCGCACGGGCGACTCCTCGTGCTGGACGCCAGCAACGCGGTGGTCAAAGTCCCTTATGACGAACTGTGCGACGACGATCTCTGCTTCGTGACTGCCTGGTGGCGGATTCCCACCGAGTGCACTTTCGGCGACGAGACCTTCGCCGGGCGGAACTGGCAGCCGAGCACCTTGACCTGGAAGGCCACGGGAGTCTGCCACAAGCCGCTCTACTTCGAAGAGCCGCAACTGGAACGTTACGGTCACACGACGGGGCATTTCGCGCAACCGGTGCTGTCAGGCGCGCACTTCTTCGCGAACCTGGTCACGCTGCCCTACAACGCCGGCATCTATCCGCCGTGGGAATGCCAGTATCCGCTGGGCTACTATCGACCGGGCAGCTGTGCGCCGTGGCTGGTGCCGCCGGTGCCGCTGAGTGTCCGGGGCGCCTTGTGCGCAGCGGGCGTCTGGGTGGGCGGCATTGCCATCATACCCTAGCCCTGACCAAATCATGCAACTCGGGAGCGATTGGCTCGACAGGACGGCGGCTGGCACGCCAGTGCCCCGCCGTCCTGCGTTTCTTGTTCCTTGCCGGCGTCTATAGTCCGCATCCCCCCGACCCATCGAGCCCGCAACAGCCCCCGCCGTCCCGCGCGGGACACGTGCCCATGCCGCAGGGCGGCGCGGTGCTGCCCGCGACGTGGGCCGCCGGCACGCTGAGCAACCGGTCCAGCTGCTGCGCACCGCAGTGCGGGCACTGCGGCTGCTCGCTGCCGCGCACCAGCGTCTCAAACTCCTGATGACATTGCCTGCAGACGTACTCGTAAATGGGCATGCTGGGCGGTCTCCTCCTGCTGTTTCCCTGGGAGGACGCCCCGCCGGCCCGTCCTCCACTCGCTGTTCAACCGATGCCAAACTCCCGCAGCAAGGCGCGGGGAACGCCAATGTCCAGCACGTGCAGCTGGCCGACCCACGGCTGCGCCGCGGCCGCCACCAGCCCCGGCTTGGCCGCCACAAACGTGCACGTGTGATCGGCTCGAAAGGTGTGCCGCGCCGCGGCGCCTGTCTCACAGTCCAGGCCACTGGGAACGTCCACCGCCATCTTATGGGACACATGCCGATTCAGGCAATCGATCACCTCGTCCAACGGCGGACGCGGTTCTCCTGCGGCCCCTGTGCCCAGCAGCGCATCCACAATCCACTCGATCCCTTCGAGATGCCGCGCCAGCTGCGCTGCGGCGTCCGGCCCCTCACACACGTGGATTTCCAGCCCCGCGCGGCGGGCAATGCCGAAGTTCGTGGCAGCGTCTCCCTGCAGCGACGCCGGGTCGGACCAGAACAGCAACCGGGCAGCCACCCCGCGCAGATCCAGATGGCGCGCGATCACCAGCCCGTCCCCCGCGTTGTTGCCCTTGCCGCAACAGATGGCCACCGGCCCCCGCACGCCACATTGGCGGAGCACGTCGACACACCCGCGTCCCGCGTTCTCCATCAGCACCATGCCCGGCAGGCCGTACTCGCCAATTGCCCGCTCGTCCAACGCGCGGACCGCAGCGCGCCCCAGAACAGGGACCGCGGACACCCCAGGCACCTGTTCACCCTCCCTTCCGCTTTCCCCCCTCGTCATCCGCCATTCCTTCCGCCTTCGTCATTCGCCCTTCGTCATTCCTCCCGCCCTCACTCTCCCGCATGTTTCAATTCCAGCAGCTTGACATTGCGGTACCACACCTTGTGTCCGTGATCCTGGAAGCCGAGGTAGCCGGCGCGGGCGAACTCCTTGATGGCGCGGGGCTGGTGATTGAGCTCAAACTTGTGTTTGGCTCCATCCGGGCAGACACCCGGCTTGTCGAACTCGTCGCAGTTCATCCGGGCGACGTCGATGCCGTTGAGTTTGACGGAGATCTCGGGCCCATGGCAGCGGATCTCCAGCTGATTCCACTCGCCGTTCTCGCGGCCCGCAAAACGGGTCGTCGGGACGAGATCGTAGATGGCGCCGAAGGCGTGCTTGCTCACGCCGCGCCCCGCAGCCACCTGCACTTCGAAGCCGGTATTGACCGGATCGGCGAGGTTTTCGACACGGAAGAAGACGCCGGAGTTGCAGCGCGGATCCTCCCACCGGACGTCGCACTTGAGCACGAAATCGGCAAACGGCTTGTCGTAGACAATCAAATAGCTGCCGGCCTGGTACGGCACGAGTGACCCATCTTCGATGGGTGTGGACACCGGCTTGCCATCGCTGCATTTCCAGCCCGTCAGGTCGGCGCCGTTGAACAGCAGTTGCCAACCTTGTGCCTGTTCTTCAGGTGTCAGCTCGTTCTCGCCCGCCCCTGCAGTTACGGCCAGCCATCCACTCAACACCAATAATCCTGCCGCCGATCGCCAACCGCACAGCCACATGATGTTCATCTCCACGATGTTCATCTCCATAAGGGCCCGCCGACGCGCGGCGGGGGTCCGATGCCGGGAAACCACCACCCGCCGGCAGGCGGCGGGTCACGCTCAGAATCGACGCCGTCGAGTCTACTCACGGCCCGCGTGGCCCGCAACCGTAGCGTTTCGTAACGCCCTGGTAACAACACGACTTGCGTGAGGTCGCTCGGCACCCACAGCGTGCTAGAATCGGCGGAATCGGACCAACCGGCTGCGGGGTGAGCAGAAATATTCCGGGCATCCAGGGAACTACACTTCTGTGGGTGGCGTCGAATCGGAAGGACTGGCACAGCGACTTCGTACAATGAGGTGGATGGGATGAGAGATCGCATCAGGGTCCTGTTGTTCGGGTTGATGATGGCCGCAGTGTCCGGCGGCGGCCGCGTGGCGGCGCAGGACGGGCCGGCCGCCGCGGCACCACCGGCCGGCGTCGAGGAAGGCGTCGAGGAACAGGACCAGCTGCGTGAGCAGACCATCTACGTCCCCTACGAGCGGCTCAAGAACGTGTTTGAGAAGCAGGGGCGGGGCGTCTTCCTGCCCTACGAGAAATTCCAGGAGCTGTGGCAGGCGGCCCGGCGGCAGACGCGCAAGGACCCGCCGCCGCCGCGTCCGGTGGACGCGGTGATCACCGAGATCGACAGCGAGGCCACGATTGCCGACCAGGTGGTAAACGTCACGGCGAGGCTGCAGATCGAGATCCTGGGCACTGGCTGGATTCTCGTTCCATTGCGTTTGAGCAACTCGGCCATCCGCGCTGCGAAAGTGGGTGATGCGCCGGCCCGGATCGTGCTCCATGCGGAGGGGGGCCATCAGCTGTTGTGGCATGCGGAGGGGGAGGGGCCGCGACAGCTCGAGTTGCTGTTGGAGTACACGCGCGCGTATACCAAGACGCCGGGCCAGAGCAGCGTGGAGTTTGACGCTCCGCAGGCCCCCGTCAACCGCTGGCGCATCCGCGTGCCGGAGGCCGGCATGGCCTTGCAGGTGGAGCCCATGATTGCGGCCACCCGCGCGCCGCAGGACCCGGCGGCGTGGCCGAGGGGTTGGCCTCAGGCCGTGGTGCAATCACTTCGCCGGCGATGGCATCGGTCTGGGTCGCGGCGCGGCGCGCCTCCGCTTCGACACGGTCGAAGATTTCCTCGTCGCGCCGCGGTGGACGGCTGACCGTTGCGCCGCGCACGGCAGCATAGGCCGCATAACGCCGTTCGAGGCGCTGCTGCGCGGTGCCGCCCCACCCGGCCTCAAGTGTGTTGAGCGCCTCCAGCCCCTTGGCCGGATCAAACAGGAAGGTCATGACATCGCGCGCGATCGG
>DAISIS010000531.1:0-3962 GCA_036821925.1 Pirellulaceae bacterium | reverse complement strand
CGTTCGAGCGTTCCACCGACGGCTTTGAACTGGCGGAAATCGACTTCGCGTTGCGGGGGCCCGGGGATCTGTTCGGGGTCAGCCAGCACGGCATGCCGCCGCTGCGCGTGGCCGATCTGCAGCGCGACCAGCAGCTGCTGGTCGAAGCGCGGCAGGACGCCCAGGCGTTGACGGCCGGCGATGCCCCCCCCTTTTTTCAGGAAGAATTCGCCGCCTTGCGCGCGCAGGTCCTGCGCCGCTACAGCGCGGCGCTGGATCTGGGCGACGTCGGGTGAGCGGGCCGGGGCCGATCCCCGCGCGGTCCCCCGCCGGGCGCCCGGAGGGGAGACGCTGGCCGCCGCCTGCGCTCAGCGCGCCTTGTCCGAAATATCCTTGCGGCACCAGGCACCGGGCCAGCGGATGCATTTGACCGCGGTGTACGCCTGAAGTTTGGCGGCGGGGATCGAGTTGCCCAGCGCGGTGACGCCCACCACACGCCCGCCGCTGGTGAGCACCTGGCCGTCGACCAGCCGGGTGCCGGCGTGGAAGACCTTGACGTCGGGCAGGGCGGCGGCCTGTTCCAGGCCCCGGATGGGCTGGCCGGTTTCGTACTTGCCCGGGTAGCCTTCGGCGGCCATCACGACACAGACCGCCGGGCGCGGATCCCATTCCAGGGGCGCGAGTTCGTCCAGCCGCTGGTCGACCGTGGCTTCGAGGATATCGACCAGATCGCTGCGCAGACGCATCAGCAGCGGCTGGCATTCCGGGTCGCCGAACCGCACGTTGTACTCCAGAACCTTCGGGCCCTGGTGGGTGATCATCAGCCCGGCGTACAACATGCCGCTGAAGGGGCGGCGCGATCGTTTCAACGCGTGGACGGTCGGCACCAGCACGTGCTCTTCAATCCAGGCCAGCATGTTCTCGTCGACCAGCGGGGTCGGGCAGTACGCCCCCATGCCGCCCGTGTTTGGGCCCTGGTCACCGTCGTAGGCCGGCTTGTGGTCCTGAGCCGGTGTGAGCGTCACGATGGTGCGCCCGTCGGTGATTGCCAGCACGCTGGCCTCCTGGCCGTCGAGTCGTTCCTCGAAGATGATTTCCCGACCGGCGTCGCCAAACTCGCGGTCCACGATGATCCGCTCGATGGCGGCCAGCACCTGTTCGCGGCGCGAGCAGACGACGACACCCTTGCCGGCGGCCAGGCCATCGGCTTTCACCACCAGGGGGACTTCCTGATCCTTGTCCGGGTAGCGATCGGTCACGAAGCGTGCGGCGCTTTCGGCGTCTCGGAAGACGTGGTAGTCGGCCGACGGCACATCGGCGTTGCGCAGCAGATTCTTGCAGAAGACCTTGCTGCCTTCCAGCTGTGCGGCCGCTTTCGAGGGGCCGAACACACGCAGCTGCGCCGCCTGCAGCGCGTCGACGATCCCGGCGGCCAGCGGCGCTTCGGGGCCGACCACCGTCAGCTCCACGTGGTTCTGTTTCGCGAACTTGATCAGCTGTGGAAAGTCGCTGGGGCTGATCGAGACGTTCTCGGCATCTTCGGCAGTTCCGGCGTTGCCCGGCGCCACGAACACGCGATCCACCCTGGGGCTCTGCGCGATCTTCCACGCCAGGGCATGCTCGCGACCACCGTTGCCCACCACTAAGACGTTCATTCCTGAGTGTCCCTCTGCCAGATGACTCCTGCTGACCGACCGGGCCGGCAACCAGCCGGCCCCGAACGCGGGAATAACAGTATCACTGGCGATCTTCCGAGGGTCAATTGCCGGCGCGCCGCGGCCGCTCCGGCGGCGGGGTCTGCGGGCCGGAAACGACGTGGCATCGCCGGTGCGAACGTGCTATCTTCCGGGGATGAGCACCAGCCATGCGACGCCCGCTCCTGAGGCACCCGGCCGGGCCGGCCGCGCGACACGCGAAGGCGCGCGGCGCGGCTTCTTCTGCACCTGCTGCCGGTATCTGTGCGGCTCGTTTCTGGCGACCGGCTTCACGGCGCTGAGCGTGACCTGCGGTATGTGGCTCCTGGGCGCATGGCGATTCATGTTCCCGAACGTGCTGATTGAACCGCCGACGAAGTTCAGCGCCGGATTTCCGGAAGACTATGGGGCCGGGCAGGTGGACTCGCGATACATCGCCCAGCATGGGGTGTGGATCGTGCGGCACGAGTACGAGGGACGCCCGCAGATCTATGCGCTGCGGGCCGTCTGCACACATTTGGGGTGTACCCCCACCTGGCTGGAAACGGAGCAGCGATTCAAGTGCCCGTGTCACGGCAGCGGGTTCTACAAAGATGGCATCAACTTCGAAGGCCCGGCACCCCGCCCCCTGGAACGCTACGCCATCCGGATCGCCGAGGACGGCCAGTTGGAGGTGGACAAGAGCCGGAAGTACCAGGAGGAACTCGGCCAGTGGCTGGATCCCGAGTGCTTCATCGAAGTGGGATGACGAAGACTCTGGGGGACGGCGGCCAATTGTGTTATGATCCGCTTCTGTGCCGGATCGCACCGGTCATTCGGCAGCACACCGGGAAAGCAGGACGACCCACTGACCCATGCGCTCGCTCCGAGACGTGATTCGCAACTCGCAGCTCTGGCGGAGCGTGTTTCGGCACGCGGCGCCGGTGGACCGCCGCACCCGCGTGGCGGTGATCCTGACGAACGTCTTCCTGCATCTGCATCCGGTTTCGATCAGCAAGCACGGGCTGGCGCTGAGTTACACCTGGTGCATGGGGGGGATCACGTTCTTCCTGTTCGTGGTCGAGACGGTGACCGGCGTGCTGCTGATGTTCTACTACCGCCCGACGCTCGAATGGGCGTACGCCGACATGACGGCCCTGCGCGACGTTGTGTCGCTGGGGATCCTCCGCGAACTGCATCGGTGGGCGGCCCACGCGATGGTGATTGCCGCGATGCTGCATATGTACCGGGTGTTCTTGACCGGCAGCTATAAACCGCCACGCGAATTCAACTGGGTCGTGGGCGTGCTCCTGCTGGTGTTGACCCTGCTCCTCTCCTTCACCGGCTACCTGCTCCCCTGGGATCAGCTGGCGATCTGGGCAATTACCGTGGGCTCGAACATGGCGCGTGCCACACCGCTGGTGGGGTTCGAAGGTCCCGGGGCGTCGTGGCTCACCGTCGACGGGATTGACCTGATCACGAGCGCGTCGGATGCGCGGTTTGGGCTGCTGGGCGAGCGGTTTGTGGGGGAATTCACGCTCAATCGCTTCTACGTTCTGCACTGCGTGGCAATCCCGCTCGGGGCGGGGCTGTTGATGGCGATCCATTTCTGGCGGGTGCGCAAGGATGGTGGCATTAGTGGTCCGTTGTAGCGATAGCGTGCATGATGCAAGGTCACGTGAGCGAACTTGAGAATCTGGCCGCCGTGAGTGGGTTCCTGGGTGGCTGGTATCTGATCGCCGCGCTGGCCAACGGCGGAGCGGCGGTGTACTGGTGGCGGCAGCGCCGCGCGCCGGGCGGCGCAGCCGGTGTGCAGGCCTGGCTGCCGAGTCTGCTCTGGCTGGCCGCCGCGGCCGGGTCCCTGGGTCTGTCAGCGGTCGCGCTGAGCGGCCAGCCGAGTTCGCTGAGCTTGCTGTCGCTCCCCCAGCCGCTGCGGGATGCAGCGGATCGCGCGCTGGGGCCCACCCTCTTCGTGGTCGGCTCGGCAGCGCTGCTGGTGGGGTTCTACCTCGGCCGGCAGTTCTTCGTTCGCCCGGGGGTGGCGTGGAGCGTCTTGAACCTGGCGCTGTTGGGCCTGGGGCTGTCGCTGACCGACCCCGACTTCGTTGCCATCGTGGCCCGGCCGGACAATGTGCCGATTGTCGGGCTGGTGTTTCTGTTGGGGTTCTTCACGTGGCTGGCGGCCCGCCAGGCGGTGCGGAACGATCGCCGGCTGGCCCGCAACGAGCCGCCGCTGGAGGCGGCGGACGAGGAGAGAGTGCTGGTCTGGCCCGACCTGGTCTACATTGAACTGATCTGCATGGTGGCGCT
>DAISIS010000530.1:0-3962 GCA_036821925.1 Pirellulaceae bacterium | reverse complement strand
ACTACCGGATCGACGACCCGAACGCCGCCAGTTACGGTGCGGCGCTGGGGACCACCGTGCCGCTGGCGATTGAAGGCGTGGCCGCCGCGGCCGGCGACATCGTTGCCCGCTTCACCCCGACCGGAACCAGCCAGCCGGTCTGCGACGCGGTCCGCGTGACCGTCGTGAGCGTCGACCTGGATATTGACTCCGACAATTCAAACGGGCTGCAGCTGCCCGATCGTTCGGCCGCCGAGGAACTGCTGGAAGACCAGGCTGGTTGCGGGGGCAAGCGGCTGGTGGTGAATACCGATGATGCCGACCGCGACAACGTGCCCGACCTGCTCGACGGGTTTAACCTCGACGCGCTTGGGACCGGCCCCGGCCCCGCGGCGCCCGCCGACGACCAGGTCAACCTGGCGCCAGGCGTCGGCTTCGTGCCGCTGGTCGTCGAACTGCCGCCGGGTATCGATCTCGAGCAGGCCCTGGTGCGTTTTCACTATTCGGCATCGATACCGGCACGCGCCACGATCGCGGCCGACCACAGCCGGGCGATCGTCTCCGGCGGATTGCGGCTGTGGACGGTCGACGAACATGTCCCGCGCAGTCCGTCCGCCGTCGACGACCCGGCCGGACCTGGCCATTTTATCGCCCCCAGCTGGCTTGGCCCGGGTGGATACGTTGATCCCACACTCGCCGACGCCACGTATACGGTGAGCCAACTGAGTGGAGACGCAGCGGACGGCCGGTTCACGATCTATCTGGAAGGTGTGGAAAGCGGCCTGTATGAGATCGGCATCGAGGTGGACGCGGATGGGGTCATGCCCGCAAACGGTACTGCGCGCGGCCTGTTCGGCGGCGTCTGCCTGCGCGATTCTGTGTGGGTGTCGGTGGAGAGTGAAGTCACCGTCTCAGCGGTCAACGCAGTGGGCGCTGAGTCGAGCGATACCCAGCAGGTCGATACGGTGCAGTTTGAAGTGAGTCGGGGGCAGTACGATGAGCGATGCCCCACGATCGTGTTCTATCGGCTGTACACCGAGTCCTCGACGCTCGGCACTGCCACCGATCCGTCGGTCGATGGGGCGCGGGCCGACTATTGGGTGGTCCGCCGCTCTGCCACACCCGACACGGGGCTCTGCGACGACCCGTACACGCAGATCGGGTGGGTGTTCATTCCCGGCAACAGCCACTCGGCCACCATCACCGTCGTGCCCGCAGACGATGCGGAAGTCGAGTGGGATGAGTCGGTGGGGATCGAGCTGTTGGAATGGGATGAGTACCGGGCGCTGCACGATCAGATCCTGCACGTGACGCCGAACGATGGACTGCCTCTGGAACCGGGCCTTCCGCTGCTCACGGCCTACAGGTCGTTCTACCGGCTGAAGGTCGACGCGCAGCAGCAGGCGGTGGAACACACGGCGCAGGCGACGCTGTTGGACAATGATGCGCTCGCCTGCCGCGTCGTGCAACGGCCCGACGCGGAGATGGTGCAGGAGTCCGTGGCAGCCGTCCGGCACGGGCTGCTCGACGTCACGCTGCACGACGGAGCGGCGCAGATCGTGCTGCCCGAATGGGGGCCGACCTACCGTGAGTCTGACCAGCTGCTCCCCCTGGCGGAACTGGTGTTGCAGCTGCCGGCCAGCGACCAACCCATCTCCCGGCTCACCGGCCTCTACACGGTGGCCGGGTGTGCCGGGGAGACGGTGGAGTTCGCTGTGGACAACCTGCCGTCCTATCTGGACGCCAATCCGCTGCGCGAGCTGCGACTGATCGTGATCGGGCCGGCGGCGCTGAGCGGGAAGCTGACCACCGGTCACTACGACGGCGACGTGGTGCTGACCGCATACACCGACGATACCGCGTTTACCCGCACGGTGCGCGCGAGCCTGGAAGTCATCAACCGCGT
Organism: Pirellulaceae bacterium; assembly: GCA_036821925.1. Classification (GTDB taxonomy): domain Bacteria; phylum Planctomycetota; class Planctomycetia; order Pirellulales; family Pirellulaceae; genus JAAYDI01. The sequence continues at coordinate 2,077 of DAISIS010000530.1, read as the reverse complement.
AGACGACGCGCTGGGCAGCAACGAGTTCGGGAGCCGCTGGTGGCTGGATGAACTCGACTGCGTGGTGCCCGGCGATGGGGTCACGGGGCCCGGCCGGACGGCCGCATCACGGCTGGGGCCGGTCGGAGCGCGGACCGAAGCGGGCATCGCCCTGGTGCGCGGCGACCATACGACAATCTGGTTCGTCGCCCCGGAGGTGACTCCCGGCGCAGTCGTGGAGATCGACGATGCGCGCGCCGGTCGCGTGACGTTCAGCGATCCGGTCTTCTGGGTCGGCGAGTCTGGTGAGGAATCGGAAATCGTGGAGGACGGACCCCCGTACCGCTCGTCGGCGGCCGGGCTGGAGCAGCGTGAGGTGTCTGTGGGCTGGCATTTCCCGGACCTGCAACCGGGGCATATGTACCAGCTGTACGTGGACTGGGATGCGGAGCCGCATCGCGCTTCGAACGCCGTGTATACCATCCACGGCGCCCGGCCGGTGGCGGGCGGCACCACCACCGTCTGTGTCGACCAGCGGTTCGTGCCTGGCGAACAGGAGGTGGCAGGGCGACCGTGGCGCAGTCTGGGGTTCTTTGCCGTCGCCTCGGTGGACGACGAACTGGAGGTGCGGCTGACCACGTTGGTCGAACCGGGACGCTTCGTGGACGGCACGGTCTCGGCCGGCGCGGTCATGCTGGTCGACCAGTGGGAACTCGCCTCACCCGCAGCCTCCCCCGCGCGGCTGGAGATCGACCCGGACTCAGGCGCCATACGGCTGCTGACGAAGGCCGGGGAACAGTGCGAATTCGGCGCCGATACGGGCCTGCTCAAGTCGCGGCAGGACCGGAACGGGAACCGCACCGCGTACCGCTACGTCGACGCCGACCGCGACGGGCGGTCGGACGAACTGGACGGCGTCACGCGTCAGGGGGGGCTGGCCACCAGGTTCCGCTATACGGCTGGCAAGCTGGTCTCCATCACCGACTTCGCCGGCCGGGTGACCCGATGGAGCATTGTTGGCGACCTGGTCCAGTCGGTGACAGCCCCCGCGCCGGGGTCCGGGATGACCACACCCCGCTATAGCTTTCTGTATGCCCCCGACGGTTTGCTCACCCAGGTGAAAGACGCCCGCGGGTACGCGACGCGGATCACGCATGATGTGCGGACGCAGCGCGTGACGTGTGTGACCAACCCGGACAGCCGCAGCTGGTCCGTCGGGGCGTATCTGGCGGATGGCAGCGACGGCACGCTGCGGCTGCCTGCCAGCGCTCACATCGGCACGCTGTCCGTGGCCTGCGCCGGACTGGTCGAACCGCGCGCCACGTACGTGGACCCGCGCGGGAATGTCTGGGAGTACCAGACGGATCGCTTCGGGCTGCTGATTGCCGAAGCCCGCCCGGCTGTTCCCGGTTCGCCCCAGCAGGATGTGTGGCGGTGGGTGCGCGACCAGCGCGGGTTGCCCCGGGTGACGATTGAACCGCCGGGGGGCGGCGGCGACCTGCCATTGCCCGCGATCCGGACGCGGCAGGACTTCAACGCCGCCGGCGATCTGCTCAGACGGGTCTTCGCCGACGGTACGTATGAGGAGTGGTATTACGAACCCGTGTTTCACGAGGTGCGCAACCACAGCGACAGGTTGGGGCATCGCACGATCTATGCGCGCGATGCGTGCGGAAACGTGGTGCTGCAGACGGAGTACGCCATGCGGTATGATGGGACGCCCGATCGCTACACGCGCTACACCTACTCGGCACCCCCTACGAGCATCAACGCCCTTCCCGGCGGTCTGCTCACCCGCGTCGTCACCGCAGCTGACTCGCCTGCGGCGGTGACCACCGCGCAAGAGTACTACACGAGTGGGCGTCAGGTGGGCCTGGTCCGCGCCATCCATACGGCGGTGGGCGCAGCGGACCCGGACGTAACCGGCACCACCGTACTGACCTACGACCAGCGGCGAAACCTCATCGCCCGGACCGATCCGCTGGGACGCGTGACCACGTTCACGTACGACACTCTCGACCGGTTGATCACGCAGCAGGATCCGTCCCCCGAAACCGGCGATCATGCAGCGCCCGTGACATCGTATCTCTATGATGCG
>DAISIS010000529.1:0-3969 GCA_036821925.1 Pirellulaceae bacterium | reverse complement strand
CTTGTCCCGCTCGGGGGCCGCCTGGGCGCCCATGCTGTTCTCGCGCTGTGTCCCCACCAGTGTCGCCCAACTCGCCGGCTTGCCCGCTCCCGTCCAGCAGCTTGTCGCCGACCACAAGCCCAAACGCGGCTGGTTGAGCAACTGGTTTTCCGGTCGCGACGAAGAGGAGTTTGGCGAGCCGTTTTCGCCGGTGCCGATGGAGATCGCGCGGCTGCTCAGGGCCGACTCGGAACAGACTGTACACGGCGAACCGTCCTGGTCCGCATTGGCCAGCTTGCTGGAGGAAGAGCAATTCGTGCAGATTGCGCACCATTTCACCGATGCGTTGAACGCGACGGAGCACCCACTGGCGGACGAGGCCGATCGGTTGTTGCCGCTGATCAAGAACCATCGTTACGCCCTCTTCATCGATGGTTTACGCCATTACTTTGACCGAGATGTCGTGCAGCAGGCCAAACTGTACGGCGGCATCCGCATCGTGGACCCGCGTATGAATTTATGGCCGATGATCGGTACGATGGCGAACATCCCCGATGCGCAGGGGCAGGGCTTCGGGACCGTCGCCTTTGACAACGCTCATCGCAATTTCACCCTGCAGGGCATGCGCGAGTACCTCGCCGCCTACACAGCGAGGTGGAAACCAGAGGAAGAAGCCTACAGGAGCATGCTGGCCAACGAAATGCACGAGGTTGCTCCGCACGCGGACGCGAGTATCTACTACGCGATCACTTCGACGAAGGAGCCGACCGCCGAGCAGTTGAAGACGTGGGAAGGCCAGCTCAAGGAACATCCAGTGTCATTTTGTGCGCTGGCATTCGGCTACCGGAAACTGGAGGACTGGGACGGGGCCGTCCGGTGCTGTAAGCGTTCTCTAGCCTCCGTCCCCACCTCCGACGCCGCGATGCTGCTGGCCGAACTGTACGAGCAACGGAAGGACTATGACAACTGGGAACGAACGCTGCTCGATTATCTGCAGACCGACGATCTGGGGCTCGAGCATCAAGGGGTGCAATCCGTGTTGGCCCGCGGTTACGCCGCGCACGGGCAATGGGCAAAAGCAAAACCGATCGCCCAGCAGTGCGCCGCGAGCTGGTCTGCCACGGGCCTGTATCTGGCCAGCGAAATCTGCGAGGGGCTGGCCGAGTGGGAGGCGTCGGAGCAGTGCATGCGCGATCTGTGTGAAAGCTACCCCACTTCCTCGGCGTACCTGTGGTACTTCTGGTGCCGGCGCACCGGGCGGGGTGACCTGGCAGCAGCGCGTAAGGTGGCCGACACCTACTTTGCAGCTCCTCATCACGAGACGCGCGAGTATGCCATCTACGAGGGTGTCTTTCACCTGCTCAACGACGATGCCGCCCAGGGCTTGGTGGCCTACCGCAAGGCGTTGTCTCCCCAGCCGTCGTTCTCCTGCACGTTCATGGTCGCGCAGCTGGCACGCGCAGCGGGTGACGAGAAGCTGCGGGCAGACGTGCTCAGCACCATGCGGAAGGCCAGCGTCGAATACGCCGAGGGAGAAGACATGATCGAGCCGGAGGTGCTCGCCCTCGCCCTGGCCATCGTTCAGCTCTTAGAGTCGGGGGACGCTTCGGACGAACGGCTGAGCCGGCTGGACGAACTGCTGGGCGCCGTCGGCGAGTTGGAGCGCAGCGCGTACGCCTACTATGTGGGCAAGGAACTCGAGGCGCTGGGCAAACAGGCCGAAGCAGAGAAGTACTGGCGACGCTGCCTCCGGACGCCTGGACACGATGTGCCGACCGCGACCTTGGCGGGATGCGCACTGGCCAAGCTGCACGGCACCTCGCGCCCAGACGCCGACGCGCTGGATGCCGACGACCTGTGGCCGCCGTTGCCGGCCGCCAAGCCCGAGCCGTGACGTACCGGGAGCGGAACTCGGCCGTCCGGAGTTGTGTGCGGTATCCGGCACAGCCGGTGGGCTCCGGCTTCCCTCACCAACTGCCATGCGATATCCTGGTCCGCAAGACCACAGGGGCCGGAGGAGGCACGCGCGCCGTGCGAGCCGGCCGTTTTTCGCCGGGGGAGATCCCGCGGATGTCGAAGCCGACGTCGATGTACATCAATCGCGAGCTGAGTTGGCTGGAGTTCAACCAGCGCGTCTTGGACGAAGCGCTGGATCGGGAGATTCCGCCGCTGGAACGGCTGAAGTTCCTGGCCATCACCGGGTCCAACCTCGAGGAATTCTTCATGGTGCGCGTGGGCGGCCTGCAGATGCTGGCCGACCGGAACCCGGGGAAGCGTGATGCGGCGGGCATGACGGCCCACGAGCAGCTCAGCGCGATCAGTCACCGGGTCCACCAGATGATGACGGACCAGTACCGGTGTTTGCAGGAGGATCTCGAGCCCGCCCTGGCCGCGGCGGGCATCCGTCGGCTGACACCCGCGGCGCTTGACGCGCAGCAGCTGCAAGCAATCAATGCGCTGTTTGAGCACGAGATCTTCGCGGTGATGACGCCGATGCTGGTCTGCCTGGGCGAGCCGTTTCCGCTGCTGGTGAACCAGCCGCTGGTGGCCTGTGTCGAACTGGCACCGGCCGAGCCGGGCGCGGCATCGCGTTTCGCCATTATTCCGTTGGGACGCACGCTCGACCGGATCATCACCCTGCCGTGCGACGGGCAGTACCACTACCTGCTGCTGGAAGACGCGATCCAGATGCACGTGCAGCGTTTCTTTCCGGGGCTGGAAGTGCGCGACTGCACGTTCTTCCGCGGGACGCGCAACGCTGACATGCGGGTCCAGGAAGACTCGGCGTCCGATCTTCTGGCGGGCATGCAGCAGGTGCTGATCGCCCGCAAGCAGAGCGCCTGCGTGCGGCTGGAGATCGCCGCCGGCGCCGGCCCGACGGTCCGCGAGTTCCTGCAGGCAGCGCTGCGGGTGCGGGACCGCGACGTCTACCTGGTGCCTGGACCGCTCAATCTGTCGGCCTTCATGCCGCTGACCGGACTGCCCGGATACGATCACCTGCGGTACGAGCCCTGGCCGCCCCAGCCGTCGCCGGCCGTCGACCCGCAGGTGAGCATGTTCGAGACGATCGCCGATCACGACGTGGTGCTCTGCCAGCCGTACGAAAGTTACGAGCCGGTGGTCCGGCTCGTGGAGGAAGCGGCGGATGACCCGCAGGTGCTGGCCATCAAGCAGATCCTCTACCGCACGAGCCGCAACAGCCGGATTGTGGCCGCGCTGAAGCGGGCGGCCGAGAACGGCAAGCATGTGACCGCGCTGGTGGAACTCAAGGCACGCTTCGACGAAGCCCGCAACATCGACTGGGTGAAGCGGCTGGAGCCGGCCTCCGTCCGCGTCCTCTACGGCGTCAAGGGGCTCAAGACCCACGCCAAGATCTGCATCGTGCTGCGTCAGGAACCGACCGGCCTGCGCCGCTACGTGCACTACAGCACCGGCAACTACAACGAGATCACCGCGCGGCTCTACAGCGACGTCAGCCTGATGACGTGCGACGAGGACCTGACCAGCGACGGGATCAACTTCTTTAACGCCATCACGGGCTATTCGCAACCCCAGTCGTATCGCAAACTCGAATCGGCGCCCCTGGGACTGCGGGAGCGGATTCTCGACCTGATCGAAGGGGAGACGCGCCGTGCGCGGAGCGGGCAGCCGGCTTGAGCGCGCGCTCATCAGCTATATGCTCGATACGCATACGGTGGACGGGCCGTATGCCGAGGTGTTCCCGCCTTTCATGGTCAACCGCGCTTCCATGCAGGGTACAGGCCAGCTGCCCAAATTTGAAGAGGACGCGTTTAACGTCAAAAACAACGACTGTTTCCTGATTCCCACCGCGGAAGTACCCGTTACCAACATGTACCGCGATACCATCATGGAAAAGCTTCCGGTTTATCACACGGCATACAGCGCATGCTTCCGTGCAGAGGCGGGCAGCGCGGGCCGCGATACGCGGGGGCTCATACGGAATCATCAGTTCAACAAGGTGGAACTTGT
>DAISIS010000528.1:0-3969 GCA_036821925.1 Pirellulaceae bacterium | reverse complement strand
GGGCAGCGCCATGCTGCTGGGCGGTTGCCACGCCGTAGATATCCTGCGCTGGCTGGTGCAGGACGACGTGGTGGAAGTGACGGCGTACGCCAATAACCAGCGCGCCCTCTATGAATACGACGCCAACGTGGTGGCCATCGTCCGGTTCCGCCACGGTGCCGTCGGCAAGACCTCCGTGATGTTCGACGCCGAGATCCCCTACACGTTCAACGTGCACCTGCTCGGCACCGACGGCAGCGTGCGCGACAATCGCCTGTGGCTCCCCAGGCTGCTCCCCGGCCAGCGCGGCTGGACCGCGTTTCCCACCATCGCTCCCGATTCGGCCGACGTCCACCACCATCCGTTCGACGCAGAGATCAACCACTTCGTCGAGTGCATTCTCCAGGACGTGGAATCGCACTGCAACGTCGCCGACGCGTATCACTCCCACGAACTGTGCCTGGCCATCGACCAGTCGGTAGCCAGCGGAGGGCGCCCCGTTCAGCTGCCGCTGTGACGCCCGGCCGTCACGGCATCCCGGGCCGGCCGCCCACGGAAATCGATGTGGTGCGGGCGATCGAACGCCACCGCCAGTTCGCGAGATTCCGGCGCCTGTGTGCTTGCAAATGCCGGGGCAGGCCATACGATAGCAGTCGTCGGACGACTTGGTCAGGCTCCGGCAACCGATCGACGGTGGCCCGCCTGTACGAACCTACCTGGCCCCGCGCGGGGCCGCGCGGTGCGCTTCTGTTTCCCTGTTTGCGAGGAGATTGTGCCATGCGAAGTGCGAAACTGGCCGGCCTGTGGCTGCTGACTCTGGGATGCCTGCTCTTCCCGACGCTGAGCGGTCTGGCCCAAGATACGAACGCTCCAGACAAGATTCCCACTCTGATCGTGACCGGGCATGACGTGCTGCCCGCGCATCCCTGGCACGAGACCACACCGCTGCTCCGCCAGCAGCTCGAGTCGAGTGGCAAGTTCGACGTGCGGGTGTGCGAGGACACCAGCATCCTGGAGTCCTCCTCGCTGGACGTGTACAAAGTCATCGTGCTGAACTTCGGCTACTGGGACGCGCCGCAGTTGTCCGAGCGCGCCAAGGAGAACCTGCTGGCGTACGTCCGCAACGGCGGCGGCCTCATGCCACTGCACTTCGCCTGCAGCTCCTACCAGGGCTGGGACGAGTATGCCAAACTGCTCGGTCGCGTGTGGGTCAAGGACGTGGCAGGGCACGGACCGCGCAGCAAATTCACCGTGAAGATCGTGGACCAGGACCACCCGATCACCGCCGGCATGAAAGACTTTGTGGCCGACGACGAGCTGTACGCGAAACTGAGCGGCGATGCCAAGATTCACGTGCTGGCAACCGCCGACTCCGACTGGAGCCACAAGACAGAGCCGCTGGTGTTCGTTTTGAAGTACGGCCAGGGCAACGTCGTCCATAATCTGCTGGGCCATGACGTCAAGGGACGCGACTATCCGGAATACGCCCAGCTCATCGTGCGGGGCGCGGAATTCGCCGCCACCGGCAAGGTGACCGACTAGCAGCACGCCCCACCCGCGCGCGGCCCGCTGCACGGCACTGCCCAGCAGACGAACACTGCCCAGCAGACGAACACTGCCCAGCAGATGCTGGGCAGCGGGCCAACCGCCGCTCCGTTTGCGGCCGGCGTCGGGCGAGAGGGTCTAATCGGGTGCGGGTTCGGGTGCGGCCCGGCGAGTCCGTCTTGTCGGTCTAGTCGGCCGCCGTGAGCAGGCTGCCGGTCGCCTCCGGAACCGCCGGCCCGGACGCTGTGCCCACCAGCACGCGTTGCCACGTGGCCGCGATCATCAGGCAGTTGATGCCGGAGCCGATGCCCAGCAGACCGACGCGGTCACCCGGTTGCACCAGGCCGCGTTCCAGACCCAGCGCCAGCGTCAGGGGGAGCGCCACCGACCCGGTGTTGCCGAGCCAGTCCACCGACGCGTAATCGAGCGCTTCGTCCAGGCCCAGCGCTTCGAGCATCAGCTTGCGATGGGTCGTGCCCACCTGGTGACAGACCGTGCGGGCCAGCAGCTCGCGGGACCAACCGCACTCGGCCAGGAAGTCCGGAAAGGTTTCCGCACCGGCGCGGATTCCTTCCTGCATCAGTCGCTCCGAGTCGGTGTCCATCAGCGGCTTCATGCCGCTCCCCACCGCTTCGTCACGCCCGCTGTGGCACAGTCGATGATGGGCGGTGTGCGTGCGCACCGTGGCGGCCACCAGCCGGTTCCCGGTGCGGCTCAGACACCGGTCCACCAGCAGCACCGCGCAGCTGCCTGATCCGATCGTCAACGACGCGATCGCCGTCTTGATCTGCCGCCGCGTCAGCTGCGTGGCCCCGTTGAGCGTCTCGATCGTGTGCTCCACCAACTGCCGGCTGCTCTCCGTGCCCACCACCAGCCCGGCCCGAATCTGCCCCAGTTCGATCATGTTCGCCACCTGGATCATGCCGTTGAGCAGACCCAGACAGGCATTCGAAATGTCGTAGATCATGCACTGCGGCGCGAGCCGCAGCAGATGATGCACGCGACAGGCCGTGGCCGGCTCCAAATGATCCCGGCAGACACTCGCGTGCACCAGCGCGCCGATGTACGCGCGGTCCAGACCGACCGCTTCGATCGCCTGGCGGCCACTCTCCGCACTCTTGTCGCTCGGCAACGTCCCCGGCGCCCAGAAACGCCGCTCGCGGATCCCCGTCATGTGCTCCAGACGCCCTTCGGGCAGCCGCAGCCGGCGATAGAGCGGCTCCAACCGGCGCTCGATTTCGTCGCTGGTCACAATCTCGTCCGGTAACGTGTAGCCGAGTGATTCGATACAGACGTGCTGGTACTGCATGAAAAGACTGCCTCGTAGGGGCCGGGGCCAACCATCTGAGCCGATAAACCGTCCACCATATCGGCCCGACCCCCATCCGTAAAGCCGGTGGCAGCTCGCGCGCAGCGCGGGCACGCCGGTGCGCAGTGTGTGACGGAACATCGCATCGGTCACAGGCCGCGTGCCGCACCACCTGGCGGCCCGCTCGTGGCGTGACGCAAGTGCTAGCTGGGCAGGTGCTTGCACAAGTTATGGGGCTGCGTTCACCGTCGGCCGCAAAATAGCCGGAGTTGCTTGCGTCGCGCGCCGGGTCACGATACATTCACCCACACTTGCAACCCAACTACGTGACGCAGGCAACAGCATAAGGACATGTGTTCGGCCACACGATAGGGATGTCGCTCCGACGTTGAACTGACGAGGATCGTCACAACGGCGGCAGGAGCCGAAATGCAGACCCGGCCGGTCCCGCGAGGGGAGCGTCGGGGACGGCAGAATTTCTTGGCGCATATGCCTCCAGCCACAGGACCCAGCGTGCCACCGCACGCGCGCGTTGCAGACGACTCGCGGTCCAGCGGCGGGGACGGCATCCCTCCGACGATCGAGGCCATCGTCATCGGTTCATCGCCTTTCATTTGTTGTTCCGTTAGGGACTTCGGACCTTTCTTGTGCTTTAGGGAGTGTATGATGCACTGCAAACCGCTGATTGGGTTGAACACCGATTTCCGAGCCGCCGGCAATGACTGCCCCGCCTATGCGTTCCTGGCATCGGGCTATTTCGACTGCATCAAGGAAGCGGGAGGTCTCCCGGTGTTGGTGCCCCCCTATGAGGACGAAGCGGACCTAAACTGCGTGTTGGATACCCTGCAGGGGTTTGTGATGGTCGGTGGACAGGATCTGGATCCGCGGCGTGACGGATTCATGTTACACCCGACGGTGCGGTTGCTGGATGTGCGGCGTGAGAAATCCGACCGCCTGCTGATGCGTTTGATTGCCGAGCGTCGCATGCCCGTGTTTGGAATCGGCGTCGGCTTGCAGTTGTTGAATGTGCAGCAGGGGGGCAATCTCTTCCTGCACATCCCGGAGGATCTGCCGCACGCATTGCCACACAAGGACCCGCACGATCCGGGTCACCGGCACGGGCTGACGGTCACTCC
>DAISIS010000527.1:0-3969 GCA_036821925.1 Pirellulaceae bacterium | reverse complement strand
GGCTGGCTTCCTGGCTACCGGTACGCCGCCGATCGTCTTCACCCCGGGCTCGGCGTTGCGTCACGGCGCGGCGTTCTTCCGCACGGCGGTGGAGGCTTGCCGACGGCTTGGGCGGCGCGGCATCTTGTTGACGCGGTATCCGGAGCAGCTGCCGGGCAATCTGCCCGCGGAGGTCCGGTGGTTCGGATTCCAGCCGCTGGGCCGGTTGTTGCCGCAATGTGCGGCGCTGGTTCATCATGGCGGTATTGGCACAACCGCACAGGGACTCGCGGCGGGCATTCCGCAGCTGATCATGCCCATCGCGTTTGACCAGCCGGACAACGCAGCGCGGGCCGTGCGTCTGGGCGTCGCCCGCACGATTACTTCCCGCGCATTTCACCCGCGGGCTGCCGCCCGCGTGCTTGCTGCGCTGTTGGAGAGTCCCGAGATAGCGCGGCAGTGTCAGCGGCTTGCCTCGCGCGCCGCAGCCCCGCAGCGTCTGGATGCCGCCTGCGCGGCCATCTGCCGGCTGGCCTGACGTGGCTGCCCGCGGTGTGAGCCGGCTACACGATCCCCTGCCACAGCAGCCAGGCTGTCACCAGGGCCAGCGCGATGCGGTAGTATCCGAACATCACCAGCCCGTGACGCTGGAGGTAGCCGACAAGCCACTTCACCGACACCCAGGCCGCCACGAACGAGCTGACGATGCCGAACAGCGGCAGGATGACTCCATAGGCGGAGGCGACTTGCGTGCCTTCCTTCACCAGTTCGAAACCAGTGGCGGCACACAGTGTGATCAAGCCCAACAAGAAGCTGAATTCCACCGCCGCCGGCAAGCTCAGCCCCGCGATCAGACCCCCCAGGATAGTCGCCAGGCTGCGGCTCACTCCCGGCCACATCGCCGTGACCTGGAACAGGCCCACAATCAGCGCGTGACGCCAGTCCAGCTGCTCGATCGACCGGAACTTCGCAGCGCCGTCGGCTCCCCAACGCCGGGGCACACACAGGATCACAACTCCGCCGACCAGCCAGCCGACGACAATGGGCCAGGGTCCGAACAGGTAGTGCTTGATGGCCTTTTCAAATGCCAAACCGACCAGGGCGGCGGGAAGAAACGCTGTCAGCAGCATCGTGACCAGTCGCAGACCGGCTGGATCGCGTCCCAGCAATCCCAGGGCCATCTGCTCGGACCGCCGCCAGTACAGGCCGAGCACTGCGAGGATGGCCCCGAGCTGGATAATCACGGCGTAGGCATCCGCCGCCTCTTTGGCCGACTCGGACCCCGTCAGACCCAGGATGTGCGCCGTGAGCAATAGGTGGCCGGTGGAGCTGACCGGCAAGTACTCGGTGATCCCTTCGACGATCCCCAGCACCAGGGCGTCGATCAGTTGGAAGCGGGGGCCCGCGTGCGGTGCAGCATCGGGCGCTGCAGCGCCCCAACGGCGGATCGCAACCAGGAGGATCACCAGGCAGACGATCGCACCGAGCAGCAGCGCTGTGCGGCCTGAGCCTCGTTTCATCTCGGGATCAGATGCATCATGCATCGCGGCAAGTCCTCGGTGGTTAAGTGACAGACAGGACGCTACTCTTGCTGCTCGACTTCCCGCGTCAGTTTCCAGACATCGCGACCGAAGTGATTGCCAGCCACTAGATAGAGTGCATCGTTGAAGACGAACACGCTGCCAGCGTGGCGCGGTGCCCAGGGCGTGTCCGGCAACTCACGCCACGTGGTGCCGTCGGCCGAATACCAGACGTCGCTGCGATTGGCCTGATGCCAGCCTTCGAGGACCCAGAGATGGTCGTCGAAGGCTGCCGTCTCATGATACTGACGCGGCTGCCACGGCACGTGCGGGGCATGGCAGTGCCAGTCCCGCCCGTTGGCACTGCTCCACACTTCGCCGAAAAACTGACGCTGCGGATGCTGGGGCGTGTCATAGGTGCCGCCGCCGATGAGCCAGATGCGGTTCCGGAAGACTACCGAGCCACCGATCATCCCGCGGGGTGACCACGGCGCGCACCGGGTGATCTGCTCCCAGTCCACACCGTTACGGCTGCACCACACGTCGTTGTAGAAGGCCTCGTCCGCTGCGGCGAACTGCGGCAGCGACTGCCCCCCCAGGACCCAGATCCGGCCGTCGTGCGCGGCCACGTAATGGAGCACGCGTGGGCCCCAGGGCGCGCTGCGCGTGACGCACTCCCAACGCCTGCCGTCGGCCGAGCGCCACACGTCGTTCTGGTAGTGCCCCTGGATGGCGTCGCCGCCCACCACCCACATCTGGCCGTCGTGCACGACGTAACCGGCCGTGTGCCGGCCTTCCCAGGCGGCATCCGGCTGCCGGGTCCAGGTCGCTCCATCCACGGAACTCCACACGTCGCTGGCGCAGATCTGCGGAAATGCTCCCTTGTCCGCCGGATTCCAGCCGCCCAGCAGCCACATCTGGCCGTCGAAGACCAGGGCGCCCGCGCCGTCGCGCGGCGCAAAGGCGGCCTGATCTGCGATCTTGACCCACCGGTAGGGTGTTTCCGCAGGGAGCAGGCTTTGCCGCGCCCGATCCGCGCCGGTGAGGAACAAGGCCAGCAAGGCGACCCACACTCCGGCGGCGATGTCGCGCGGCGGTTGTTCGAGTGCAGGTCGCCTCATCGATTCCACTCGCACCATCCGGGGTGATTTACGAACCCTATCAATACTCCCGATCTGTGATCACACCCGGCTGCGGGAAGGGATACAGGCCGTCAGGGCCGACCGGCAGGGGCGCCGGCGAATCCATCGTCAGCTTGTCCAGGCCCGGCGCGAGCTCCTGTTCGTGGTTCAGCGCTTCCTCCCACGTGATAATGCGCCCGGTGTTGACCGCCATCCGGCCCATGATCTGCACCAGGCTGGCCTCGGCGCCCCGTTTGGCTTCGCTGAACGGCTTGTCGTTGCGGATGGCGTCGATCAGATGATCCCACTCCAACTGGTACGGGTTGGGTTCCGGTTTGGACGCGGACCATACGAGCTTGTCATTGTCGAAGTTGTGCCCCTCAAAGATCCGGCACTCGGCCGGCGTGTGCATGAAGGTCGAGATGATGGTGGAGCCTTTCGTGCCATGCGCGTAGCTGGCGAACCGGCCGTGGCAACCCTCCATGTTCCGGGCGCTGACGAACAAGTTGGTGCCGTCGGCGAAGGTGTATTCCACGGAGTAGTGATCCATGTTCTGATCCACGGCGGAGCCGCGGTAGTAGCGGCCGGCCATGCCTTCCGCGCGCACCGGCCAGGAGCCCTTCATCCAGCAGCACTCGTCGATGTTGTGGCTGGTGTAGTCGTGCACCAGTCCGCCGCTGGCCCACATGAAGCTCAGGTAGTTCTTGACCTGGTACAGCAACTCGCTCATGTCGGGCGGCTTGGGACCGCAGAACCCGGCCGGGGTGACCAGGCGATAGGTCTTCAGGTACATAATGTCACCGATCCGGCCTGACTGGATCTGGTCCAGCAGTTCCCAGCGGGCCTTGCAGTGGCGGCACATCAATCCGACGCCGACCTTGAGGTTCTTCTTCTCCGAGGCCGCGGCCAGTTCCAGCATTCGGCGCGTGCTCGGCCCGTCCACCGTGGTCGGCTTCTCCATGAAGACGTTGACGCCCTTCTCGATCGCGTAACCGAAGTGCACACCGCGGAAGGCGCAGGGCGTGGTGAGCAGCACGACGTCGCCCGGGCGCAGGCAGTCGATGGCCTTCTTGTAGGCGTCGAAGCCGATGAAGCGGCGGTCCTGGGGCACGTCGACCTGCTTGGGGAAGAGCTTCTCGATGTTGGTGTGGCTGGCGGCAAGCCGCTGGGGGAAGACGTCGGCCATGGCCACGAGCTTGATCGGCCCGCTCTGGGTCGACAGGGCGTCGGCCGCCGCCCCAGTCCCGCGCCCGCCGCATCCGACCAGCGCGATCTGAATCGTGTTGCTCTCGGCAGCGTGGACGCGAGGCACGGTCCCCGCCGCGACCATGGCCGCGCCCGCGACCCGG
>DAISIS010000526.1:0-3992 GCA_036821925.1 Pirellulaceae bacterium | reverse complement strand
CCGCCGTGCAGTGGCCGCAGCCGGTCAGCGGCTGGGCCGCTTCGGGCGTCCTCGGCAACGACCAGGCGCGGTGGATCCCGCTGCTGGAAGCGTGCGACCGGTACGGCCGGCCGCGCGGCGCTGCGGGCGCCATGCTGCTCCACTACGGCGGCCACTACGACGGCTCCGGCTGGGTCTACTTCGGCGTCGACAATGTCGATCTGTTTGCGGATCGAGCCAGCGACACGGCCCGGGTACTGCAGCAGGCGGTGCGGTTCCTGGCCCGCAAAGTGTTTCTCCGCAACTTCACAACCGATCATGCGCTCTATCGCCCGGGCGAAGTGGTGCGGGCCACCGTGCAGGTCGACAACCGCGGCCGGGCCGACGCGGTGGCGCGCGTGGCGTTCGAGTGGGACACGCCGTCCCCGCTCCCCTCCCCTGCCCCGCTGGTCGTCACGAAGACCGTAGTCGCCGGGCACAGCGAGCCGTTCGAGGCGGAACTGGGGCCGGTGCCGCCCGGGCAGGCTGCAGCGCGGCTGCGCGTCCGCCTGCTGCTGGATGACACGCCGCTCGACCAGCTGACCACCGGCGTCGTGCAGGAGGACGCGGAGGTGCTGCGCGGCGGCCCGCAGCTGCGGTTCGTCGACAACTATTTCACGCTCAACAATCGCCCACTGTTCCTGTTCGGCACCGATACCTACGCGCGGACGTACCAGGCGGCCTACGAAAACCCGGCCACCTGGCTGGATGAACTCACCGCCGCCCGCGACGTGGGGCTGAACCTGTACGAAAACCTGCAGTACCAGCGGCCGGGGCATCAGATGCGCGATGAGGACTGGCGCAAGTTCCGCGCCATGGCCCAGCTGTGCCAGGCCCGGGGACTCGTGTTCATGCCCGGCATGCTCATCGGCCACAACACGGCGGTGCCGAGCGAACTGCTGGCGGAAGAAAGCCGGCTGTGCGCAGAATATGCCCGGCAGCTGCGGGACGTGCCCGGACTGCTCTACTACATCAACGGCGACTACCAGTTGGATCTGGCACAGCATGCCGCCGCGGTGCGGCAGGACTGGCAGCAGTTCCTGCAGACGCAGTACGGCGGGATCGACGCACTGCGACAGGCGTGGGGGCGGCCCGACCTGCCCGACGGCTTCGACCAGATCGACTATCCGCCGGCCAACTCCGGTCGCTGGGACGACCGCGCGCGGATCGACGACGTGCGTTTCCGCATGCAGCTGACCACGCGCTGGAATGCCTCCCACGTGGCCGCCGTGCGGTCCGTCGATCCGGACCATCCGACGACCTCCGAGTACTACGCGCGACCGTCGGAAGGGATCGACCTGCCGTTGACGATCGACGGGCAGGATGTATCCAACATCGGCTACTTCGATCGGCCCCAGGCCGACCTGGAACAGCTGCCGTGGCGGATCTGTTTTGCGGACCTGCGCGCACGGGGAAAAGGGGTGAGTCTGGGTGAATATGGCGTCAAGACTCATCCGGCGTGGGAGGAGTCAAACGGCGCGTCGGGATACCACATCCGCCGCACGGAGACGCAGCAGCGGCAGCTGTTCGCGGCCATCGCGCACTACGGCTTGGGGCTCGGCTGCTCCAAGGTCCAGAACTGGTGTCTGCGCGACGGGGACGCCAACGTGTTTCCCTGGGGCCTCTTCTACCCGAACCAGCTGGTGCCCAAGGATGTCGCGTATGTGCACCGCAACCAGTCGCTGGCATGGCGCTTCCTGACGCCGCAATACCAGCCCTCGGAGGTGCTGGTGGTGCTGGCTAACCAGCTGCGCCTGGGCAACGACGGGCGGAGCGGCGAGGACGTTGTGAACCGCGCTTGCGCCGACCTGCTCGCCCTGCACGTGCCGTTCGGCTGCCTGGACGACGATCACCTGCAGCACATTCCCGCGTCCACCCGGCTGGTGATCTATCCGAGTCCGTTCACGGCGCGCGATGAGACGGTTGCACAGCTCCGCGCGTGGGTCGCACAAGGCGGCACGCTCCTGGTGACGGGGGATCTGTCGTACGACGAGAATCGGCAGCTGACGCGCGCTGACCGGTTGAGTGAGCTGGCGGGGGTGCGCTTGGGGGCACGCCAGTACGACAGCCTGCGCCGTGATACGGCGACGGACCGACCGGCCCAGTTCACGCTCGGAGGCACCTTTGCCGGGGCCGTGCGCCCCTGTGCGGAACTGGAAGACGTGCGGGGAGACGTGCTGGGACGGGACGACCAGGGGCGCGCGGTTCTGGTGCGCCAGCCACTGGGCCAGGGCACTGTCTACTACTGCACCGACCCGCTCGAACTGGCGCCGGATGACGCCGCGATGACGCTGCGCCGCCATCTCTATGCGGCCCTCGTGCAGGAATGCAAAGTGGCGGCGCTGCCCGTTGAGCCGAACGTGCCCTGGCTGCACGTCATGCGGCAGCCCACGGCCCGCGGCGCGGCACACGTGGTGTTCCACACCGAGTCCGGTCCGGCAGCGCAGCAGGTGGCATTGGACACAGCGGCGGGCCGCGTGCAGCTGCATACTCGACAGGGCTGGCCAGGTTTGGCCGTCACCACCAGCGCCGGGGCAGTCGTCATGGTCCACACCCACGGCACGGCCGCTGTGGCCGGGCAGGAACTCTGTCGCGGCACGGGCCAGCAGATCCTCGTCGCGCTCGACGGCCAGGACCTGCGGCGGTCCTCTGCTCTGCTCCTGGCTCCGCTTGAGTCAGGCGCCATGGCGCTGCCGCCACGCGACCGCGCGGGCGTGGCCCTGGTCGGGGATTTCGTGCAGGGGAAGTGGACGGTCGCCGAGTCGATTCCGCTGCCCGCAGACGCGTGGCAGCTGGACATCGATGAGGATCGCGCCACGATGGTCATCCTCCTCTGCCCGGCCGACGAGCAGCAGCGCTGGGGAGCGTACCTCGAACAGGCGCTGCAACGCCCCGACCAGCTGGAAGGCTGGTAAATGACGGATGACGAATGACGGATGACGAATGACGGAAGCACGAAGGAATGACGGATGACAAATGACGGAAGCTGAATCGGCTGCCCCAACGCTGGACTATCGTTTGCGGATTTCCTTGATCGGTCGTGGACAATCCCCGGCCATTCCCTCGTGATTCCGTCATTTGTCATCCGTCATTCCTTCGTGCTTCCGTCATTCGTCATCCGTCATTCTCCATGGTCTTTCCTTCTCGCTCCGGGCCGCCCCCGTCGCCGGGTTCGGCGACGAAGCGGTAGCCGGCGTCGCGGATGGTGAGGAAGTGGCGCGGGTTGGCCGGATCGGGTTCGAACGCCTTGCGCAGCCGGCGGATGAACTGATCCGGCGCGCGAGTCTGCACTTGGCCGTGCAGCCCCCAGACGCTTTCGAGCAGTTCCTGGCGGGGAATGACCCGCCCCTCGTGCTCGATGAAGTACTGCAGGAGCTTCATCTCCAGCTGCGTCATGCGGATCGGCGACCCGTCACAGGTGGCCTCGAAGGTTTCGAAGTTGACGCGGGCCTTGCCGAACGCGTACTGGACGATCGGCTGTGGCGCGTTGAGATGCGGTCGATAGTGCGTCAGCAGATTACGTACGCGGCTGATCAACTCGTCCAGGTCGAACGGCTTGCTCATGTACTGGTTAGCGCCGACGTCAAATCCCTGGCGGCGGTCGTCGGGAAGCGTCCGGGCGCTGAGGATCAGCACGGGCCTGTCCCAGCCGTGGCCGCGCAGCGCCTCGCACACGTTGTAGCCGCTCATGCCGGGCAGCATCAGGTCGAGGATGAGCAGGTCGACGTCGTCGGGATGCGCCTGGATCAGCGCGAGGGCCGACACGCCGTCTTTGAAGTTCGTGACGCGGTAGCCCTCGGCCTCCAGATTGAATTTCAGGCCGATCGCCAGATGCTCTTCGTCCTCCACGATCACAATGTGTTGGCTGTCGGGAGTCATACGGTTTCCACCTCCGGAGACGCACTGGTCCCCCGCGCCGCGATGCGGGGGCTGGCGTCGGAACTCACCACGGGCAGCGTCACCTCGAAGGTTGT
>DAISIS010000525.1:0-3999 GCA_036821925.1 Pirellulaceae bacterium | reverse complement strand
GTGTTGGAGATAGTCCCACACGACGTAGCGATCGAGGTCCTTGCCGGCGGTGAAGAAGACGCGTCCGGCGGTGCTCTGTGCCAGGCGGTACGCGAACTGCACGTCCTCCCGCGATTGGAACCAGGTTGATAGCAGGAAGATGTTGATGGTGATCCCCTCGCGCCGTGCGGCCAGCCCTTCGCGCAGCGTGGCTTCTTCCGTCTGCGGATCTGGCGGGTAGAGCAGGTACAGGTGCGGCCCTTCGAAGTGCGCAGTGGGGAGTCCGTCGGTGATCAGGATCACCTGGCGATTGGTCGTGTCCTGGGCGCTCAGGAAGCGCCGGGCCAGCTGCAGTCCATGCTGGATGTTCGTGAAATGGGGCGGCACGTCGAACTCGGTGATCCGCGGATTGCTCAGATCGGCGCGCAGCCGCACGATGGAGTCGGTGATGGTGACCGGTTTCGGGAGCAGGGCTATGATTTCGCTGGCGTGTCGCGGCTTGGCCAGCGAGGCCAGTTCCACGAACTGCAGATAGTCCCCCGGGTATTCGCGCCGGATCAAGCCTTCCAGAGCCAGCCCCATCCGTTTGACGTCGACGTACAGTCCGTCGTAGCGCATGGAGCCGCTCATATCCAGCAACACGACGGTGGCGCACTTGGGTGTGTTGCGGGTGCGATGGACCTGCATGTCGGCCGGCTGCATGGTGATCGGCAGGCGGGGACCGTCCCGGACCAGGGCGTTGACCAGCGACCCGACAACGTCCAGGTTGGCCAGCGAATCGCCGAACTGGTAGGGCTGAGTCTGGGGCAGCTCGACCGCACCCTCGCCGGCGATCGGTCCGGTATGGCGTCCGGTGCGAGCCGCCTGCAAATGGCTGAAGATCCGCTGGAGCAGTTGACCCTGGAACAGGCGCAAGGCCTGCGGGGTGAGCTGGTAACCGTGCGCGGTCTGCTCGAGCCCCTGCTGCTGGGCCAGCTGGCGGATGAACTCCTCGAGCTGTTGGCCGAGCGTGCGCAGCTGGTCCAGCGCCTCGGGTTCCGCGAACTGCGCCAGTTCGTCGAGGTCGATGATGCCGATCTGCGCCGTCTCGGCCGCCTGCTGCAGCTGTTCGAGCAGCCGGTCGATGGCCGCCAGTTCTTCCTTGATTTCCAGGGCCGCAGAGACGGTCAGTTCGGTCTGACCGGTGAAGTCATACTGTGCGGCGAGTTCTTCGATCTGGTACTTGTCGCCCAGCCGCGCCATGAGCTGGACCAGCTGCCGGGCCAGCTGGCTGTGCGACCGACTGACGCTGTACCAGAGCTGTTCGAGATCGTAGATCTGTTCGTCCCGCAGGGCACGCTCGAACCGGTCCCGCACCGGCGCGGGGGGCCGGATCCGGCTGCCCAACTCGTGGTAGCGCCGGCTGGCCTCGAGCTGGACGCGGTCGGTTTCGTAAGTGGCCAGGATCTTCTGTTTCCGGGCGCGGAGCATCTCCCGCAGCGCGTCGAGGCTGGGACCGAGTCCGGCGATCTGGCGCGGATCGAGGTGGACGGCGCGCGCCAGCTCCTCGGCGGTCAGTTCGCGCCGATGGCCGAAGTACAACAGATGCTGCATCGCGCCGGAGAGCAGGTCTGGCGGTGGCTGAGTGGGGCTCGGGAAATGCCGCGGATCGTACTTCTGGTACGTCTGAATGACACCACCTGTGTGGGCCGGGCCGGTAGGGGGCAGTTCACAGTTCATACACAATGCGTCCGTGGCGCTGCGCACGAGAAATCTTGTCGGCGCTGTAGAGGCCGGCCAGCACGAATTCGACACACGATGCGCGCACAGCCGGATCCCGGGCGGCGTTCACTTCAAACGCCTTGTCCCACACAGGTGGCACGCGCTGAAGCCGCGCCGCATACGACTCGGAAGGGAGCATGTCCCCCACTTCGATCTTCACTCCCCGCGCGAAGATCTCCGTGATCTGCTCCAGGCCGTGGCGGTCAACATACTCCGTGAACACGTCCCGCACCGCCTCGGCCACGATCGACTCGAGCACCTGCCGGTCGGACATCTGGTGGGCCGACATCATGTCGAGTTCCAGCTTGCCCAGCGCCGACGCGTGCAGGTGCGCCAGATCGCTGATCCGCGGTACGGCCGGGCGTTCGCCCAGCACGGCGCCGCGGCGCCGCGCACTGGCCACCATCGTGCGATAGTTGGCCGTGCTCAACCGCGCACTGACGCCCGACTGGTGATCGATGTACTTCGAGCGGCGGGCCACGATGCTGATCTGCTCCACGATCTCCCGCATGAAGGGCGGCACCAGCACCGGGAACTGGCCGTCGAGCTCGATGCCCGCTTCCTGCTCCATGATCTGCACCCCCAGCTGCCGGTCGCGCGGGTAGTGCGTGTGGATCACCGAGCCGATCCGGTCCTTGAGCTGCGATATCACCTTGCCGCTGCGATTGTACGTGGCCGGGTTGGCCGAGAAGAGGATCAGCACGTCCAGGTCGAACCGCACCGGGTAGCCGCGGATCTGAACGTCCCGCTCTTCCAGGATATTGAACAGCCCCACCTGCACGAGTTCGTCGAGTTCCGGGAGCTCGTTCATGGCGAAGATGCCGCGGTGCATGCGGGGAATGAGCCCGAAGTGGAGCGCGTCTTCGGCAGCCATGCTCGTGCCGCCGGCCAGCTTCGCCGGGTCCAGCTCGCCGATCAAGTCGGCGAACTTCGTGCCCGGCGACAGCCGTTCGGCATAGCGCTCGCCACGCGGCCACCAGGCGATCGGAATCGCCTCTTCCGGCCGTTCGGCCAGCAGACGTTTGCCCGCCCCGGTGATCGGTCGGTACGGGTCCTCGTGGACAGGAATGGTGGACACGTCGAGGTAGGGCACTTCCGCATCCAGGAACCGCGTCAGCAGCCGCATCAGGCGGCTCTTGGCCTGTCCCTTCTCCCCCAGGAACAGCATGTCGTGCTGAGCGATCAGCGCAATGGTGATCTCCGGAATGACCGTGTCGTCGTAGCCGATTATACCGGGAAACAACTCGTCGCCGCCGGACACCGCGCGCAGAAAGTTGTCGTAGATCTCCTGCTTCACACTCTTCGACACCCAGCCACTTTCGCGCAATTCACGCAATGTGGTCGGACGCACGCTCGTCGTAGCCATACGCGGTGTACGCTCCTCTCCGTCGCAGCCGTGACCAGGCCCTAGCCACCGTCGGTGTATTCTAGCGCCTGCCAGCCGCTGGCCAAGTTCAGAGCGAGGTCCGGTGATGACACGCACCGGACAGATTGGCTACCGCGTTTGTCGCTTGAGTTCCTCGAGAGCCGTGCCCATCGGCCGTAAGACATCGTCCACCGACGGATCCCCAAGCTCCAGCTCGAGCCGGTACTCCGGCGTGATGGGCAGGGCCTGGTCGAGCTCCTCGGCCCAACGCAGGCTGGCGGCCTCCCGCTGCTGGGATTCAAACTGCCCGGGCAACCCCAACACCGTCTGCTCCGCAAACGCCTCCGGCGATAGGAGGATGGCTGGTGTGGTCTCATCTTCCGGTGGCGGTTCGGAATACCTCAGAACTACCACGGCGCTCACGACCAGCAAGCCCGCGATGGTTACGCCGATCAACGCCGCCGTACGTGCCTCTTCTTTCACTTTCGATCACCTTCAACTCGTCATGCAGTCTGGTGGTCGCCACGCATCCGTGCGGGCCTGACCATCGAGGTGGTCTTGCCAGTGTACCAGACTGGCCGCGGCATCGCTGCACAACGCGGCATGAATTGAGGTGGAGTTTGTGGGGACTCGTCCGGAGGACAACCGGCCCCGTCGCCGTAAGTCCGGCCTGATCCAGAGTTGTCTTGGGGGGTGTGTCTTTGCAGTTGCGCCCCCGGACGCTACCAATGCGTCTTGATCCGTACCCCACTTCCGAGCGTCCTGTTTCTCGGGCCTGTGCTTCGAGCTCCTTTTCCAACTGGTTCCAACTGGAGGTGCGTCATGATGCGAATCGTCAGTGTGGTAGGCGTGGTCGTTTATCTCTGCGGTACGACGCTGGGTCAGCAGGCTCC
>DAISIS010000524.1:0-4011 GCA_036821925.1 Pirellulaceae bacterium | reverse complement strand
GCCGCGTCGGGCGCGGCGATGCGGGGCCAGCAGCCTGCCTGGCGGCAGGGGGCCGGCCGCCCGCTGCGGCCACTCCGTGCGCCGCGACCGGGCGGGGCTGCGGCCGGCTGCGCCCGGGACCGGTGCGTGACAGTCTTGTCGGGAAGGAGCGAGGACGATGGGGCGTGGCAGCTGGCTGCCTGTGAATGATGCTGATGACACAGTGTTGTCAGTGAGTCAGCTGACGGCGCGGCTCCAGGAGACGCTGGCGGACCGGTTTCAGGCGGTATGGGTGGTGGGGGAAGTGACCGACCTGGCCCGCCCGCAATCGGGGCACCTGTACCTGACGCTCAAGGACGCCGGCGCCCAGCTGCGCGCGGTGGTCTGGCGGAGTGTGGCCAGTCGTCTCCGGTTCGCGGTGGAGGACGGCATGCAGGTGATCTGCTGTGGCGATATCGACGTCTATCCGCCGCGGGGCAGTTATCAGCTGGTGGTTCGGCAGATCGAGCCGCGGGGGCTCGGCGCGCTGCAGCAGGCGCTGCGGCAGTTGCAACAGAAGCTGGCCGCCGAAGGGCTGTTTGACCCGCAGCACAAGCGGCCGCTGCCGCGCTTCCCCCGCCGCCTGGCCGTCGTGACCAGTCCGACCGGCGCGGCGGTCCACGACTTTCTGGAGGTGGTGCGGCAGCGGTGGCAAGGGGTCGAAGTGCTGGTAATCCCCACCAAGGTGCAGGGGGCGGGGGCGGCGGCGGAGATCGCGCAGGCGATTGCCCTGGCCAACCGCCTGCAGCCCGCGCCCGACGTGCTGGTAGTGACGCGCGGCGGCGGCAGCATCGAGGACTTGTGGTGCTTCAATGAGGAGCCGGTGGTGCGGGCCATCTTCGCCTCCCGGATTCCGGTCGTGTCGGCAATCGGGCACGAGATCGACGTGACTCTCAGCGATCTGGTGGCCGACGTACGCGCGCTGACGCCGACCGAAGCCGCCCAACGCGTGGTGCCCGCGACCGACGAACTCACGACCCTGCTCACCCACCAGCTGGCCCGGCTCCAGGCCGGGCTCGCCGCCCGCGCCGCCACCGCCCGTGCCCGACTCGATACGCTGGCCGACCGCCCCGTGCTGCGCCGGCCGCTCGACCGGATCCGGGATCTGGAACGGCGGCTCGACGACCTGCAGCTGCGCGCCGCGCGGGCCGGCGCACAGGCGCTCCGCACGGCGCGCCAGCAGCTGGCCGTGCGTTCCGGTCAGCTCGAATCACTCAGCCCGCTGGGGGTGCTGGCGCGAGGCTACAGCCTGACCGAGCGGGAGGCAGACGGGGTGCTGGTCGACCGGGCCGACCGGCTGCAGGTGGGCCAGCGGATCCGGACCCGGTACGCGCGGGGCACAACGATCAGTCGCGTCGAGTCCATCACGGGCGACGAATGAGGCCAGCAGGCCGGACGGAAGAAACCGAAAGAGCAGGTGCCATGGTCAAGAAGAAACCGACCACAACCGCGGCAGATGGCGGCGAAGAGCCGTTGACATTCGAGCAGGCGTTGGGACGTCTGGAGAAGATCGTGGAGCGTCTGGAAGGGGGCCAGCTCACGCTGAGCGAGTCGCTGGCGGCGTACGAGCGGGGCGTCAAGTATCTCCAGCACTGTTACCGGCAGCTGGAACAGGCCGAGCGGAAGATCGAGCTGCTCGCCGGCGTCGATGCGGAGGGCCGGGCCACGACCCAGCCGTTTGCGGAGTCGGAGATGTCGCTCGAGCAGAAGCAGGCGGCCCGCAGCCGCCGGCGATCCGGCACGGCGCCGCCCGCCGCGCCGGATGCCGACATGGACGACGGCGCGTCACTGTTTTAAAATGGGGTTCACGTGTTGCCGATCGGCTCCATTCTTGCGGGCAACCGGGAATTCCATGACATCCTCGCCGCTCTTGTCTTTTGCCGATGTGTCGCGCGGGCTGACCGAACGTATTGAGCCGGCCCTGCGCGGGTATCTGGCTCCCGATCCCGATTGTCCGGCGGTGCTGAACGAGGCCATGCGGCACATGCTGCTCGGGCCCGGCAAGCGGCTGCGTCCCCTGCTGGTGCTCCTGGCGGCCGAGGCGTGCGGCGGGCCCGTGGCGGACGCCCTGCCGGCGGCCTGTGCGGTGGAGATGGTCCACACCTACTCGCTGATCCATGACGACCTGCCGGCCATGGATGATGACGACCTGCGCCGGGGGCGGCCGAGCTGCCACGCGCAGTTCGGCGAGGCGGTGGCGATTCTGGCGGGCGACGCGCTGCTGGCCCGGGCCCTGGAAATCCTGGCCCGCGATGTCCGCCCGCCGCAGGTGGCCGCCGCCTGCTGCGCTGCACTGGCCCATGCCGCCGGCCCGACGGCCATGGTCGGCGGACAAGTGGACGACATGCGGGCCGAGTTCCAGGCGGGCGACCTGCAGCAGCTCGAGTCGATCCACCGCCGCAAGACCGGCGCTATGATCGGCGTGTCGCTCGAACTCGGGGCGCTGGTGGCGCGGGCCACGGCGCCGCAGCAGGATGCCCTGGCGACCTACGGACGGAAACTCGGGCTGGCGTTCCAGATCGTCGACGACCTGCTGGATGTGCGCGGAGAAGAAACGCCTGTCGGGAAGCGACTCAGGAAGGACGCTGCGCGGGGCAAGCTGACTTTCCCCGCTTTGCTGGGGGCGGAAGCCAGCCAACGCCGCGCCCGCGAACTGGTGGCCGACGCCTGTGCCGCGCTGGACCTGTTCCAGCCGCGCGCGGTCCCCCTGCAGACGCTGGCAAACTACGTGATCCAAAGAAGCCGGTGAAGGCCATGCATAAACTGCTCGCGAGCGTCCATTCCCCTGCCGCGCTACACAGCATGTCGCTCGCCGAGCTCCACCAGCTGGCCGACGAGATCCGCGACGTGCTGTGCAACCTGCTCGGCACACGCTCCGCGCACTTCGCCTCCAACCTGGGCGTCGTGGAACTGTGCCTGGCCCTGCACAGCGTCTTTGACTTCAGCCGCGATCGGCTGATCTGGGACACCGGACATCAGGTCTACCCCCACAAGCTGGTCACGGGGCGGTATCCGGAGTTCGGAACGATCCGCACCAAAGGGGGGCTGATGGGATACCCCAACCCGGCCGAGAGCCCCTACGATCTGTTCATGACGGGGCACGCCGGAGCGAGCGTTTCCACGCTGCTCGGCCTGCACGTGGGGGACGCCCTGAGCGGGGCGCCGGATCGCTGCGCAGTGGCGGTGATCGGTGACGGCGCGTTCCCGTCGGGGATGGTCTTTGAGGCCATGAACAACGCGGGCGCGATCCAGCAGAAAATCCTGATGATCCTGAACGACAACAAGATGTCGATCTGCCCGCGGGTGGGCGGACTGGCCAGCTATCTGGATCGGCTGCGCACGAATCCCGTGTACACGGGACTCAAGAACGAAGTCGTCCGGGCACTCAACAGGATGCCCGTGCTGGGCGACCCCGCCGAACGGTTCCTCGCCCAGATCAAAGAGGGCATCAAGGCCGGGCTGCACGGAGGCATGCTGTTCGAAGACCTGGGCTTCCGGTACATCGGGCCGATCGACGGCCACAACATCGGTCTGCTCCGCAAGTACCTGCAGATGGTCAAGAGCCAGAGCGACCACGTGTTGCTGCATGTGGTGACCGAGAAGGGGCATGGTTTTCAGCCGGCGGCCGAGGATCCCACGTTCTTCCACACACCGCCGGTCTTTGTGGCCGATCACGGCAAAGCCATTCCCAAACCGGCCGGGTCGTCGCACTCCTACACGCGGATCATGCGCGATGCGATTCTCGCCCAGATGCGGGCGCACGAGTCGGTGACGGTGCTGACGGCGGCCATGTGTCAGGGGAACATGCTCGAACCGGTCCGGGACGAGTTCCCCGACCGGTTCTTCGACACGGGCATCTGCGAAGCGCACACGGTGGCGTTTGCGGCCGGGCTGGCAAAGGCGGGCCTGCGGCCGATTGTCGACATCTACAGCACGTTTCTGCAACGGGCCTACGATCAGGTGTTCCAGGAGGTGGCCCTTCAGAACCTTCCG
>DAISIS010000523.1:0-4012 GCA_036821925.1 Pirellulaceae bacterium | reverse complement strand
CCGCATCCACGGACGGGACTGGAAAGTGAAGGCCCGGATCTGCCAGCTGGACGGGTTCTCCGGACACGCCGACCGCCAGGCGCTGCTGCAGTGGATCGGGCATCTCCAACGCCCGCCCCGACACGTGTTCCTGACCCACGGGGAGGTCGAGGCCGCCGAACATCTGGCGGGACGCATTGGCCAGCAGTTCGGCTGGCCGACCTCCTTGCCGGAGTACCAGCAGGTGGTCGACCTGGCGGACGGAGCGGCCCGGTGACCGACGGCCAGCCGGCGTCGGGACCGGCCCGCCGGAGGCTCCCGCCGCGGCTGTGCACCGCCAGCACTCCGGGCGGCGCCTGTGACAGGGTCTGGACAGGCCGGGACGGCGGAGCGGCGGACATTTTGCCCCACCAAACTGGCGACGCCGCGGGTACTCCAAGCTACTATTAGGATGGGGAGCAGGACGCGGGGCGTCCGGAGACGCTTCCGGTGCAGGCGCGCGGCAGGGTCGGGGCGAACCGGCAGGGCCGATCGGCGCACGAAAGGTGGAGCGACGCGGCACAGGGTTTCTCTCAATATGCTTGCCAGGCGAACCGACAGAAGCAAGAATAGCCGGTCGTTCTGCGATTGCTTCGACGTCTGTGTTTCTGGCCACCTTGCATCATGATACCAGCTGTCGAGAGAACGCCCGGGACGAATGGGAAGATGGCGACCGAGTGGTACTATCAGATCATGAATGATGTTGTCGGGCCGTTGAGTGGACGACAACTGCTGGACAAAGTCCGCGCGGGGCAAGTCAAGGAAGACACGCTGATCCGCAAGGACGATTCCCAGTGGGTGCCGGCCCGCCAGGTCAACGGCCTGATGGATGCGGTGGGGCAGTCGCAGACGCAGCGCGTCTGTCCGTACTGCGGCCAGCCCGTCGACCCGCCACCGTCCACCTGTCGCGGCTGCAACCGCAAGCTGGTGCTGTCGTTCAACTCGCGTCTGACCGCCATGGGCAAGGACCGGACGAAGGTGCGGAAGATCGCGCGCGATCGCGCGGCGGAAGCGGAGGCGATTCGCGAGCGGGCCGACCGGGCCGAGATCGTGCGCTACGTGCTGCTGCTCGCGCTGTGGGTGGGCTTGCTCGTCGTGGCACCCTATCTGATCTACCTCGCCACGACCGGCAAGCTGATCTTTGCCGGCGATCTGGCCATCATCTCGGGCCTCGTCGTGACCGCGCTGGTGGGCGGCGTCTACTACGTGATCTCGCGCCTCGAGTGACTAGCGGGCCGCGGCCACAAGCTCGTCCAGGCGGATGCCGTACTTCTCCACCAGCCGGTAGAGTTTGCGGCGATCGATGCCGAGCGTGCGTGCGGCGCGGGTCTTGTTCCCCCCTTCCCGCCGCAAGACCTCCACCACCTTGGCCCGCTCAATGGCCGCCAGATCGTCCTGGCTGTGGAGCGCGTCCCACACGCCGGCCACCTCGCTCTCCATCGCCTCCCGCGGGAAATCCCGCACGCGCAGCAGGTGATCGTCGGCCATGATGCGGGCTCGTTCCACGGCGTTGATCAGCTGCCGGACGTTGCCCGGCCAGGCGTATCGCTCGAGCGCCTGCATCGCCCGCTCCTCGATCGCCCAGCCCGGGCCGAGGAAGTGCCGCACCAGCAGTGGGATGTCCCCGACGCGTTCACGCAGCGGAGGCAGCTCCAGCGACAGCACGTTGATGCGATAGTACAAGTCTTCGCGGAAACTGCCCGCCGCGACCCGCTGCGCCAGGTTGCGATTCGTCGCCGCCAGCAGCCGGACGTTCACGCGGCGCTCCTTGATCGACCCGATCCGCCGCAGCGATCCGTCCTCCAGCACGCGGAGCAGCTTCGCCTGCAGCGCGCCGGGCATCTCC
Source organism: Pirellulaceae bacterium (assembly GCA_036821925.1). GTDB lineage: Bacteria > Planctomycetota > Planctomycetia > Pirellulales > Pirellulaceae > JAAYDI01. Next base: position 2,148 of record DAISIS010000523.1, on the reverse strand, counting down.
CCGATCTCGTCAATGAACAGCGTGCCGCCATCGGCCACCTCGAATAATCCCTGCTTGGCGCTGACCGCCCCCGTGAACGCCCCCTTCTCGTGCCCGAACAACTCGCTCTCCAGCAGCGATTCCGGCAATGCCGCGCAGTTGATCACCACGATCGGCCGCTCTGCCCGGGCACTGTGACAATGCAACGCCCGCGCCACCAGCTCCTTGCCCGTCCCGCTCTCCCCCTGAATCAGAATCGCCTTGTCGCTCGGCCCCGCACGCTCAATCAACCGGAAGATCTCCTGCATCGCCGGCGACTGACCTACCATCACCTCGTCCGGCACGCTCTGACGCAGCAGCGTCTTGAGCTGCTGGTTCTCCTTCTTCAGCCGCCGCCGCTCGGCCGCCTTCCGCACCACCTCCTCCAGCTCCTTCATCGGAAACGGCTTGGTCAGGTAGTCGTAGGCCCCCAGCTTCATCGCCTGCACGGCCGTTTCAATCGTGCCCTGGCCGGTCAGAATGATGACCTCACAGTCCTCGTGATGCCGCTTGTAACGCGCCAGCAACTCCAGCCCCGAACTGCCGGGAATCACCAGGTCCACCACCGCGACGTCAAACGCGCGCCGCTGCGCGTGACTCATCGCCTCGTCGGCATCCCCCGCCTCCTGCACCCGGAAATCGTGCCGCGCAAAGCGATGCACCAGCGTCTGACGGTAATCCTCGTCATCGTCAACGATTAACAGATCGATCTGGGAAGACTCGGTCATAGCTGTGGTCTGCACATCGGGCTCGATTCCCACGTGTGCGGATGTTCACACTGCAGCCTGCTGCAGCGCGCGATTACGCACACCTCCCACTCTATTCCACGCGTAGGGTGCTGTCACCATGCGCCGGCCGTTTTGCCGATGAAATGTCCACACGCGTGGGCCAGCGCTGCGCCCGAATCCCCCGGCGGAGGAGGATTTCTCGCGCCCCGAAGCGTATCATACGGATGGTGGGATGCGGTAGTCCGGAGGCTGAGCAACCAAGACCAGTGCCCGGAGTCCAGAGTCTTCAGCACTACAGGAGCGAACGATGAAAGCCAAGAAGATCATCTTCCCGACGGATTTCTCGCGGTGTGGTGATGCAGCCCTGAAGATGGCCACGTCGCTGGCGCACGATGCGGGCGCGCGTCTGCTGATTGTGCACGTGGAAGAGCCGCCGGTGGCATATGGCGGCGGGGAAATGTACTACGGGGTGCCGGAGCCGGGGAGCGAGGACCTGAAACGGATGCTCGAAGCGGTCGTGCCCACCGATCCCACCGTGCCGTATGAACACCGGCTGATCACGGGCGATCCGGCCACTGCGATTGCCCGCCTGGCGGAGGAGGAACAGGCGGATCTGATTGTGATGGGGACCCACGGCCGGACCGGTCTGACACGGTTGTTGATGGGCAGCGTGGCCGAGGCGGTGGTGCGGCGGGCCCCCTGCCCGGTGCTGACGTACAAGCAGACCGATCACTCGGCCGACAGTGCGGCAGACGACCCGGCGGCATGAGGTTCAGGGGGAAGCAGCTCCCAGCGCTGCGCGGTGGGCGGCAATCTGGCGCTGCAGCGCGCCGTTGGCGCGTTGCTCGGCCATGCGGTAGTAAATGCGCGCCGTACCCACCTGGCCGCGCGCGGCGGCCTGCTGTCCGCCGTCGAGCAAGGCGGTCGCCTCGTCTGTCTGGCGAGCCTGCCGGGCGGCGTGCTCGCGGCGCAGACCACACCATCATGGTCCGCTCCTTTCTCGAGTCTGCTGTCAGTGTACCGGGGTGCGGTTCCAACCGTCAATCAACGACTCGGGGCGTAGCCGGGGGGCGCCGGCGCCGCGTGTCGGTCCGGCGCGCGCGTTGCCCGCCGCGCGCGCACGTGGTAGGGTGGCTCCAGCTCCAGGCTGTTCCACAACTGTTTCCTGAGTAGAAGGGTTTGGCGATGTACGGAAAGAACGCTCTGCTGGGCGCCGCTGTGGCCTTCCTCGCGCTGTGCACATCGGGTGGCGTCCTGGCCGACACACGCGTGGGCGTGGCGGCGCTGGACATCACGCCCCCGCTGGGGATGCCGCTGGCCGGTTACTATCACGAGCGTGGTGCCGATGGCGTGCTCGACCCGTTGTGCTGCCGGGCGCTGGTGCTCGAACAGGACGGGCAAC
>DAISIS010000522.1:0-4018 GCA_036821925.1 Pirellulaceae bacterium | reverse complement strand
GGCCGGCAGCCGGATCGCCGGCAAACGCCACGAACTGGGCCAGCACCGGGGCGCACACAACGGCCGTGTCGGGCGTTTCACCCGGCAAGGGGTGGTAGCGCAGGGTGCCGTTGCGATCCAGGTACCATTCCCCCGGCGCATCAAGCGCCTGGGGCAGATTCTCGATGTGGTAGCGCTGGTTCGGCGCCCACTGATTGAAGGCCCACGGCGTGCGACCGGTGAAGTGGATCGTGGCCGTCTGCGCATCCACGCTGGCGACACGCAGCCGCGTCACCTCCCACGAGTGATAGGCCACCACGTTCACGTCCGAGAGCGATGCCGGCGCCACACCCTGGAATAACGCGAAATCCTCCGGCCGCGCACGGAACGCCCGACTGCTGAGGTCCGCCACTTCGCCGCTGGCGGGATCGATGCCCCATTTCGCCTGGCGGCCCACATAGTGATAGAAGCGGTTGGGTGAACGAGCGCGGATGGCCCGCCGCCCGTTGACCCACAGCTGCTCGAAGTACCAGGTGCCCGCAGCGACCTCGGGCACGTGCGTCCGCCACGTGCCGTCGCCGTCCACCTCGAACCCCGTGATGGCCCGGCCGCCGGTCATGACAGGCCGCGCACCTGGGGCGGCGGCGTAGCGGATCGGGCACGCACGCGTGCCGCTGTCTTCCGGTGTCAACACGAGCGGGGCGGCCAGCGGGTAGGTGCCATCCGCAACCACCACCTCCAGCGGTTCGCGCAGCGGGGCTTGCCCCTTGAGTCGGCGGATCGCATCACGCGCACCCTGCAGCGAAGCCAACGGGCCATCCGACCGGTCGGCGTGCGGACGCGCCGCACGACCACTCCAGGCATCGTTGCCGTCCGGTGCGACGTAGAGCGTTTCGGTCCGGCCGACCGCGCCGCAGCTCAGCAGCCACACGCCAATGATCACTCCCATCAGCTTGCTCATCACCACGTCTCCTTTTGTCTGGCCGCACTGACCTGGCCGCACTGACCTGGGCGCACTGAACCGCGGATTCCCGCTCCCATTGTGCCGCCTGCCGGGCTGCCAGGATACCGGTCAGCGCAGAAATCCGTGTCGCCTTCTGCTATCATGCGGGGGTCGCCAGGAGAAACAACGCCATGACAGCTCTCTGCCTCAGTCGTCGCTCGTTCCTCGGTGCGGCCGGTGTATCGGTCGCCGGTGGTGTGTCGGTCGGGCTCCGGGTATTGCGCGGGAGCGAACCGCCCCGCGTCACCAATCCGCGCGCGACCGATGGCGATACGCTGCACGAGCCGGACTGGGCCGAACGGCTGACCGTCACGGTCGGGCCGGACAAGGCGGATCTGGTCGGCCGTAGCGACCGGGTCATTCAGGCGGCGGTCGACTATGTGTCCCGGCTCGGGGGAGGCACGGTCCAGTTGCTGCCCGGCACCTTTGTCCTGCGGAACGCCGTCTTCCTGCCGTCACATCTGCGGCTGCGTGGCAGCGGTGCCGACACGGTGATCACGAAGATCGGCTCCGAAACGGTGGCGCTGGCCGACGATTCCGACTGGTACGATCAGGAGATCACGCTGGCTGCGGCGGGTGGTTTTCAGGTCGGCGACGGCGTCGTGCTGCGGGCCACCAATCCGCATCATGGTGGTGCGACGGTGATCAAACGCACCCTCGTCGCACGATCGGGCAACCGATTCAAGCTCAACGACGGTCTGCGGGAGAATCTGTGGGTGTCGGGCAACCCGACCTGTGCGTCGCTGTTCCCGCTCCTGACCAGCGAGCGTACTGAGGATGTGGTGATCGAGGACCTGACACTCGACGGCAACCGAACGCAGAACGAAAACCTGGACGGCAATTACGGCGGATGCATCTTTCTGCAGGACTGCAACCGATACACCATCCGCCGTGTCGAAGCGCGGAACTACAACGGCGACGGCATCAGCTTTCAGATCTGCCACGACGTGGTGGTGGAAGCGTGTTACAGTCACGACCATGCGGGGCTCGGCGTGCATCCCGGGTCCGGCTCACAGCGTCCACGGCTGATCGGCAACCGGTTCCACCGTAACGAGATCGGGCTGTTCTGGTGCTGGGGTGTCAAGTTCGGACTGGCCGAACGGAACGAAATCGACGCGAACCGCAGCTACGGCATCTCGGTCGGCCACAACGACACGGACAATGTGATGGTGGACAATACGATCACGAACAGCGGCCGGGCCGGCGTGCTGTTTCGCGATGAGGCGGGAGGCCGGGACTTCTGGGGCAACCGCAACTGTCTGGAACGCAATCGGATCGTCAACAGCGGACCAGCGGATGGCATTGCCATCGACATCCAAGGACGTACGAAAGACGTGCAGCTGCGCGATAACGAACTGCGGGAGGATCGCGAGCCTGCCCAGCGGACCGGCATCCGGATTGCCGCCGAGGCCGGCCCGATTGACCTGGTGGACAACCGCATCGTCGGATTTGCTGTTCCCGTACGGGACGAACGGTCGGTCTAGACGCCGGGTCGTCTGCAAACGCCATATTGTCTGCAAGCCCAGAGGAGTACCATAACATGCCGTATCGCTGGCTGGTGAGCTGCCTGATGCTGAGTTGTGCGCCGGCAACCTCCCACGGGTTCGGGGTGGCGCCGGGGAGCTGGAACGTGGTGGAGTCGGGCGCTGTGGCGGACGGCGAGACCGACAACACGGCGGTGTTTCAACAGACGCTCGATGCGGCCGGCCGGGCGGGCGGTGGCATTGTGCATGTCCCGGCGGGGCGGTTCCGCATCAACGGCACGCTGTCGATTCCTGCCGGCGTCACGCTGCAAGGCACCTATCGCGTGCCGCCGACGATCGGCCGTGCGACCGAGCCGCCCACCGGGACCGTGCTGCTGGCGTTTGCCGGGCGCGGCAGCGAGGCAGGGCCCCCCTTCATTCAGCTCGCGGGCCCCAACGCGGTGGTGGCCGGCCTGGCCGTGATCTACCCGGAGTGGCAGGCGGCGGATGTGCCGCCCGTGCCCTATCCCCCCTGCATCGCATCGCAAAACACCGAGAACGTCGGTATCCTCGACTGCTGCCTGCTCAATCCGTATGAGGCCATCAAGTTATTCCGCGCGCACCGGCATCTGGTGCGGAACGTCACGGGCTATCCCAGCAAACGCGGGATCTATGTCGACGAGTGCTACGACATCGGCCACATCGAGAACATCCATTTCTGGCCGTTCGGCGTAACGTACAACCCGGACGATCCGTACTGCAAATGGGTCAATACAGAAGGAGTCGCCTTCGAACTCGCACGCACCGACTGGCACTATGTGTCGAACACCTTCTGCTTCGGCTACGGCGTAGGCTACAAGTTCTCGGCGTCCCAGGCGGGTGCCACGAACGGCAACTTTCTCGGGCTCGGCGCCGACTCGTGCCGGCGGGCGGTGCTGGTCGAGCAAGCGCAGCCGCCGGGGCTGTTGATCACCAACGGCGAGTTCGTCGGGCGCTGGAGCAGCACCGATTCGGTGTGTATCGAGATCGGACCTGATGTGGAAGGGAAAGTCAGTCTGACGAACTGCTCGTTCTGGGGGCCGATCGATCGCTGTATCTGGATGCGCAGTCCCTTCGGCCAGTTTGCCGCCAACACCTGCCATTTCGTGCACTGGGACAACAACGCGCAGGGCGCACCCGCGATCCAATTGGACGCCGGCAAGTCCGTGGTGCAGGGCTGCACGTTCGCCCTGGAAGGGACGCACGTGCAAGCGGCGGAGAAGGTCCGCTCCGCTATCCTGATCGGCAACCAGGCCGAGTCGGGCTTCCGCGTCGATAACGCCGCAGGCCACCGGACGCAGCTGGTCGCCAACGAACAGAACCCGATCGAGGCGACCCCCGAGGCCCGCACACACTACCGGATCGACGTCGGCATGCTGGGCGACGGCCGCTTCCTGCAACACTGGTGCGGGCGCGAAGAGGGGGTGGTCCAGGGGAAGCCGCGCGCCATGCGCTGGTCGGGCGGGAACTCTCGGATCATCCTGCCTGCCGTCGCGGGCAAGGCCTACCAGATCGCGATTGACCTAAGCGTCGC
>DAISIS010000521.1:0-4038 GCA_036821925.1 Pirellulaceae bacterium | reverse complement strand
CGAGATTGCGAATATCTTGAATGTTCGCTTTCGCCATTGCTGGAATCCCTCTTGTTTCCCTTGTCGCAGTAGTTGAGTTGTGTTCTTTGCGGTGTGTGCGGTGCGTGCGGTGTGTGCGGCACAGGCTACGGGGTGCTCCGCCGGCAATGCATCCCCAGTCCCACACGCCTCCTTACCCAGCGCGTCACGACACCTGCCTTGCCGCCGCCAGGGCGTCACTCAAGGTCAGGCTGCCTTCGTACAGCGCTCTGCCGATGATGCATCCCGCCACCCCCGTCGTCGCCAGACGCCGGACATCGTCGGCCGTCGTCACCCCTCCCGACGCGATGACCGGGACCGCGACGGCAGCTGCCATCTCGGCCATTGCATTCACGTTCGGGCCCTCCATCATCCCGTCCTTGGCGATGTCCGTGTACACGATCCCCGCAATCGGCTCCTCTGCCAATTCCTGGGCCAACGTCGCCGCCTCCACGTCGCTCGTCTCCAGCCAACCGTCGGTCGCCACGCGTCCGTTCCGCGCGTCGATGCCGACGACCAGCCGTCCGGGGAACCGTTGGCACATCGCGCGAAACCAGGCCGGCCGCTTCAGCGCCTGTGTCCCGATCACCAGCCGCTGCAGACCCATCTCGAGCAGGTCGACGATCGTCGCCTCATCGCGAATCCCACCCCCGAGCTCACAGGGGATCTGCACCGCCTCGAGAATCGCGCCAATCGCCGCACGGTTGGCCGGACTCCCCGCCCGCGCTCCGTCGAGGTCGACCAGGTGCAACTGGCCCGCCCCCTCGTTCATCCAGCGGATCGCCATGGCGGCCGGGTCTTCGCCAAACACGGTCTCCTGGCCATAGTCGCCTTGCCGCAAACGAACGCACTTGCCACTACGCAAGTCAATGGCCGGCCAAATCTGCATCAGGAGAATGCCCTTGTCTTTGCCGCAGCAGGATTTACGAAAACTGGCAATATGCCACACGGCAGGCAAATTGACAAGTCCGGGCGGCACCCGCCCTAAACGCTCAGACGGTCAGACACTCAGACGGTCAGACACTCGGGCACCGGGGCCGGGGCCGGACGCCGATTCGCCCAGGGCGAGTTTCGGGGCCATGCTGCGACCGACCGACGGCAACAGCCGGCGGGGGCGATCCGCTCTGCCCCCCCACGACCCCACGACCGGTCGGTCAGCGGGGCGGAGCCTCCCCGCGTCCGGCCTCCTGCGGCGTCAGCACCGCATCGATGAACTGGTAGGCCTGCTCGCGCTGGGCGTCGGGGAAATCGTGGTCACAGTCGGGATGCTCGACCCGCAGCCGGCCGCTGCCACCCAACAGCGCGTACACCGGCTGGGCGGCGGCCACACACCGATCCACACTGGCCACCTGGAAATTGTCGTCGTGCTGCGGCGCGTTCACGTAGACAGGCCGCGGGGCCAGCGCTCCGAGCAGCTCCGGGAAGTCGAACGGGATCTGCTCGAGTCGGCCGCGGTAGTTGGACAGCCGCGGCATGTAGCGGATCTGGCACCAGCCCTGACCGAAGTACCAGTTCCGTTCGGCGCCCGCATAGTAGTCGAGGAACGAGTCGAACCCGCAGCTGGTCACCACCACTGTGATGCGCGGGTCGAACACAGCCGTGAAGATCGCGTTGTGGCCACCGAGCGAGTGGCCGATCGCCGCCACGCCACGCGACATATCCACGCCGGGGAGCGATGCCAGCAGATCGACGGCACGCAGGTTGTCCCAGATGGCCTTCATGGTGCCGCTGTCGAAGCCCAGTTCCGCGAGGTTCGGCCAGTAGTTGGCCAGATGCGGATACGACGGAGCGATCGTCACGTAGCCGCGTTCGGCGAGCTCCGCCGCATACTGCCGGTGAGCCCGCCCGCCCAGCCCGACCACCACGCGGTGCCCTGCCTCGTTGTCCGTGGGATGCAGACACAGGACGGCTGCAGCCCGCCGTGTGCCATCCGCCACGTCCTTGGGAACACACAGGTAGGCCGGGGTGCGTGCGCCCGCCGCGGACTGGTAGGTGATCAGACGCCGCACATAGCGCCCCGCATCCGCCTCCTCCACCACGAGCGGCTCGAGCGGCACCAGCGCGTCGCGACCGGGCAGCTCGCCCATCACCGCCTGCATTCCGGCGACCACCTCCGCCCGGCGTTGGTGCCAATCGTCGGCCGTGGCCACCGGCCGCACCACGCCGTCCGCGTCGCGGAATTCCAGCAGGTGAAAGGGGTCCAGGCGAGCGGGCTCGTCGGCCACTGCGCACAGGCAGACCCACGTGGCCAGGACAGCAGCACCCATGCGACATGCCAACATGATCGGATCCCCCGTGTCAGAGGCGGGCGAAATGCTCCAGGACGCGCAGGCCCGCGGCCTGACTCTTCTCCGGGTGAAACTGCGTCGCCATCAGATTATCGCGCCAGATCATCGAGCAGAACGGGCCGCCGTAGTCGGTTTCCAGCGCCACCACGGCAGGGTCCTGCGGCACGACGTAATAGGAATGCACGAAGTAGAAGTACTCGCCATCCTCGATCCCCGCGAGGATCGGCGCGCGACGCCGGACCGCCACCTGGTTCCAACCCATGTGCGGCACTTTGTATTGGCGGGGCAGGTCAAACCGCAGGACCTCACCTGGAATCACGCCCAGCCCGCGGCAGACGTCCCCTTCATAGCTGACGTCGAACAGAAGCTGCAGCCCGAGGCAGATCCCCAGGAACGGCTTGCCCGCGCTGATCGCCTCCCGCAGCGGTTCCACCAGCTCGCGCCGCTCCAGCTCGTTCATGGCGTCCCGGAAAGCGCCCACCCCCGGCAGGACAATCTTGTCGGCGCTCGCCAGACGGGCCGCATCGCCGCTGACCTCAGCCACCGCCCCGACGCGTTCCAGCCCCTTCTGCACGCTGCGGAGATTCCCCATGCCGTAGTCGACGATGACGATCATGTGTGTCAGCAGCGCTCCGCAGACGTAGCACAATCGGTGTAAGCCCGATGGGGACGCGTGTGTCGTGTGATTGTAGTCCACGACAGACACGCCCGTAAGGCAGCCTCCTCAGCCGCCGCCAGGGACCGACCGCGGCCCGGTCCGATGCTCCAATCCGGTCCGATGCTCCAATCCGATCCGATCCGGTCCGATCGTCCGCCCTGCAACCGCCGAAGGCGGCTGCGCGACTAATCCAACGTCTGCGGGTAGATCACGATTTCGATGCGGCGGTTCTTCGCGCGCCCGGCATCGGTGGCGTTGGAAGCCCGCGGATGGTTGGCGCCGAGCCCCATGACGAACAACTGGCGCGCGGGCAGGTGGTTGCGCCGCGTGAGGATGTCAAACACCGCCAACGCCTGCAGCGACGACAATTGGTGATTGGTCGTCGCCGCACCGTTGAACGTGGGCGCACTGTCCGTGTGCCCTTCGATCGCGATGCGCTGCCGCGGGTAGTTCCGCGTGATCGCCTCCGCCACTTTGTCCAGATACGCGTAGGCCGATGCCACGAGCTGGACCGTCCCCGGCTGGAACAGCTCGTCCGCCGGCATCTCGATCCGAATCACATCCTGGTCCTGACGCACGTCGACCCCCGGAATGTCGATCGTCGCCAGGGCCTGCCGGACGCTGTTGTTCGCAGTGATCATCGCGCCCCCCTGCTTGCGAGAAGACGCCTGCAGCATCTGCACACTCTTCTCCGCGTCCTGCCGGGCCAGCTGCGTCTCTTTGAGCTGATTGGCCGTGTCGCGCAGCTGCTGCTGCAGCAACTGCGTCTGATCGTGATACAGCTTTTGCTGCTGCTCGGATTGGGCCAGCCGTGTGTGCAAGTCCCGATTGCTGACATCCAGCTCCCCCACGCGCCGCTGCAACTCCTGCATCTGGGACTGGTAGCTGGTCTGCTGCTGCTGCTGCACCGCCACCTGCTGCTGCGGCGTCAAGAACGGGTTTCGATTGCACCCGCCGAGCGTAAGTCCAGCCAAGGCCAGCAACCACGCGCATCGCGTTGTGGATAGCATGGCAGGGCTCTCCTTGAGCATGTAACACATCCCTGTGGCCCGCGCCTGCCGAGGTGGCGAACCG
>DAISIS010000520.1:0-4048 GCA_036821925.1 Pirellulaceae bacterium | reverse complement strand
GGACCTGACAATCGGGTTGGGCCAGACGCACGCGCTGATGGGTCACAACGGATCGGGCAAGAGCACGTTGGGGCTGGCGATCATGGGCCACCCGACCTACCAGGTGACGGCGGGCCGCATCGAGCTCGACGGTGCCGACGTGTTGAGCATGACGCCGGACGAGCGGGCGCGGGCGGGGATTTTCTATGCGTTTCAGCGGCCGGTGGCGATTCCCGGCGTGAAGATGGCGGATTTCCTGCGCCACGCGACGACCAACGTCCGCAACCCGCACCGCAAGGAGGGGGAGGAGTTGATTCCGATGCGGGCGTTCCGGCAGGAGTTGCGCACGCGGATGGAGCAGCTGAAGATGGATCCGCAGTTTGCCCGGCGGTACGTCAACGACGGGTTTTCCGGCGGGGAAATGAAGCGGGCCGAGATCCTGCAGCTGGCGATGCTGCAGCCGAAATTTGCCATTCTGGACGAGACCGACAGCGGCCTGGACGCGGACGCCGTGCGGCTGGCCAGCCAGAGCATCGCGGAGATCGGGCGGGAGAAGATGGGGCTGCTGATCATCACGCACCACGACAAGCTGCTCGAGCACAACCCGCCCGACTTCACGCACGTGATGCTCGGCGGGCGGATCGTCGAGTCGGGCACCGCCGCGTTGGCGGAGGAACTGCACCGGCACGGGTATGAGCGTATCCGCCGGGCGTACCCGGATGCGGATGCACAGAACCACGTCCTGGTCCATGAGGAAGTCGCCTAGGCGCCTGGCGCACACAGCTGACGAGAGACAACATGGCTACCGAGATCACCAGACCGAAATCCGGATCCGCCATCGGCGAGATCAACAAGTACGATTTCCGGACGCAGACGCGGGCGGTGTTCAAGGCCCGCAAAGGGCTGGACGCGGAAATCGTCCACCAGATCTCCGATATGAAGGACGAACCGGCCTGGATGCGCGAGTTCCGGCTGAAATCGCTGGAGATCTTCCAGTCCAAGCCGCTGCCCAACTGGGGCGGGCACATCGGGATCGATTTCCAGGACATCTACTACTACCTCAAGCCCACCGACCGGCAGAGCAAGACCTGGGACGACGTGCCGCAGGAGATCAAGGACACCTTCGACAAGCTGGGCATTCCCGAGGCCGAGAAGAAGTTTCTCGCCGGGGTCAAAGCGCAGTTCGAGAGCGAAGTGGTCTACGGTTCGCTCAAAGAGGAGCTGGGGAACCAGGGGGTGATCTTCACCGATACGGACACGGCCGTGCGGGAGCACCCGGAACTGGTCCGCGAGTACTTTTCGACGGTGATTCCTCCGCACGACAACAAGTTCGCCGCGCTCAACTCGGCGGTGTGGTCGGGGGGGTCCTTCATCTATGTGCCGCCGGGGGTGCAGATCGAGTTCCCACTGCAGGCCTATTTCCGGATCAACGCCGAGAACATGGGTCAGTTCGAACGGACGCTGATCATCTGCGACGAAGGGTCCTCGATTCACTATGTAGAAGGTTGCACGGCGCCGATGTACAGCACCGAGAGTCTGCACTCGGCCGTCGTCGAGATCATCTGCAAACGGGGCTCCCGCTGCCGCTACTCGACCATCCAGAACTGGGCCAACAACATCTACAACCTGGTGACCAAACGGGCCATGGCGTATCGGGACGCCACGATGGAGTGGGTGGACGGCAATCTCGGGAGCCAGTTGACGATGAAGTATCCGGCCGTCTACATGATGGAGCCGGGTGCCCGGGGCGAGATCCTCTCAATCGCGTTCGCCGGGGCTGGCCAGCATCAGGACGCCGGCGCCAAGCTCGTGCACTGTGCGCCCCATACCACGGGGCAGATCATCTCCAAGTCGATCTCCAAGAACGGCGGCCGGGCCAGCTACCGCGGCCTGGTCCGTGTGGAAAAGGGCGCCACCGACGCCAAGTGCAAGGTCGTCTGCGATGCGTTGATCCTCGACCCGCAGAGCCGCAGCGACACCTATCCGTACATCGAGATCGCCGAACAGGACGTGACGGTCGGCCACGAAGCCAGCGTGTCGCGGATCGGCGAAGAGCAGCTGTTCTATCTGACCAGTCGCGGGCTGACCGAGATGGAAGCCAGCGCCATGATCGTCAACGGTTTCATCGAGCCGCTGGTGAAGGAACTCCCCATGGAGTATGCCGTGGAGATGAACCGGTTGATCCAGCTGCAGATGGAAGGTTCGGTGGGCTAGTGCCACTGCCGATCCGTTCGATTCGCTCTTGATCCTACTTCCCGACCTGCTTCCCGACCTGGCTGACGCGATGCAAACGACAACGCAATCCGGATTCTCACACACGGCCTTCGAGTCGTTTCTCCACGCATGTGATGAACCGGCGTGGCTGCTGGACACGCGCCGCCAGGCCTGGCAGCAGTTCCAGGATCTGGCGTGGCCGGCGCGCAACAACGAAGAGTGGCTGCGTACGGACATCCGCACGTTCAACCTGGACCGGTTCGCGTTGGGGGTGGATCACCCGCTGGAGTTGGAGCATCCCCAGGGTCTGCTCAGCGCCGGGGTCGAGCTGGGCGGTCAGGTGATCGCCGCCAATGGCCGGGTCATCGCCTCGTCGCTCGACAAGCGGTGGGCAGACGGCGGCGTGCTCTTCGGCAGTCTGGCGGAGGGGGTGCAACAGGCGGGTGAGCGGTTGCGTCCGTATCTGACGCGCCCGCTCGTTTCTCCCGGGTACGACCGGTTCTCGGCGCTCCGCGCCGCCTGCTGGACGTCCGGCCAGGTGCTGCATGTACCGCGCGGCGTGGCGGTGAGCCAACCGCTGCACATTCTGTCCGTGCTGGGCGACGGCGCCACAGACATCAGCCACGCGCTGGTGGTGCTCGAGGAAGGTGCGGAAGCCACGCTCCTGTGTGAAACCGACGGGTTGCACGAGTCCGATGCCGGGCTGCACTGCGGCGCGCTGGACATCATCCTGCGTCCCGGAGCGCACCTGCGCGTCGTGAACCTGCAGAACTGGGGGCATGGCACCTGGCACTTCGCACACCATAAGGCGGTGGTCGAACAGGACGCGGCGCTGCAGTGGACGATCGCCGCCATGGGCAGCCGACTGGCCAAAGTCAACCAGCATGTGGAGCTGACCGGCGCCGGGGCCAGCAGTCAGGTCAACGGCGTGATGTTCACCGGCGGCAAACAGCATATCGCCTACCACACCCAGCAGCACCATGCGGCACCGCACTGCCGCAGCGACTTCCTGTACAAGGCGGCGCTGCAGGACAAGTCGCGGACTGTCTGGCGCGGCATGATCAAAGTCGATCCCGTCGCGCAGCAGTCGGACGGCTATCAGCGGAACGACAACCTGTTGTTGAGTTCCCATGTGCGCGCCGACTCCATTCCCGGTCTGGAGATCGAAGCGGACAACGTGCGGTGCACGCACGGTTCGACCTCGGGGCGGGTCGATGAAGAACTGATCTTCTACGCCCGGTGCCGCGGCTTCACCCGCCAGGAGGCGATCCGGGCCATCGTGTCGGGGTTCTTCCAGCAGATCTTCGACCGCATTACCATCGAGAGCGTGCGGGACGCCCTGGCGCTGGCCATCGGGCGACGCGTGCGAGACTACGCGTAGCCGCGGTCTGATGCAGAAAGCATGGCGAGCTATGGCCGAGTTTGTGAAGGTGGCGACGGTCTCCAGCATTCCCGATCCGGGGCGCGCGGTCGTGGAAGTGGACGACCGCGTGGTGGCCTTGTTCCACGTGGGTGGCAGTTTCTACTGCATCGATGACGTCTGCACACACGACGGCGGACCCTTGGGCGACGGGCCGACCGACGGATTCCAGATCATCTGCCCGCGGCATGGCGCCCGGTTCGATATGCGTACCGGCCAGGCCCTCACCATGCCGGCGACCCAGCCGGCAACCGTGCACGAAGTGCGGGTTGAAGGGGATGACGTCCTGGTGCGACTGGCCTCCGACTGAGGAGGAAGAGCATGGCGATCACTGCAGAAACCGTGCGGGAAGAACTCAAGAACGTGTTCGACCCGGAACTGTTCGTCAACATCGTCGATTTGTACAAACTGACGCCGACCAGCGAGCACCCGCAC
>DAISIS010000519.1:0-4049 GCA_036821925.1 Pirellulaceae bacterium | reverse complement strand
GCTGCCGGGCGATCGTGTCGTCTCCAATGGACCGCACGCGGAGATTGTCGCGGTGCCCGAACTGCTGTGCGCGAAGATCCCCGACAACGTGCCGGATGAGCAGGCGGCGTTCACAGTCCTGGCGAGTATCGGTCTGCAGGGGGTGCGGCTGGCGCAGCCGACACTCGGCGAAACGGTTGTCGTGTACGGGTTGGGGCTCATTGGATTGGTGACCGTGCAGCTGCTGCAGGCCAGCGGCTGTAACGTGATCGGGATCGACATCAACGAGCAGCGACTGAAACTGGCGGAGTCGTTCGGGGCACGCGCGATCAACGGTGCGGCCGGCGGCGACCCGGTGTCCGCGGTCAACGCGTGGACCAGCGCACGGGGTGCCGACGCGGTCCTGATCACGGCTTCTGCCAAGACGGATGACATCGTCCACCAGGCGGCCGCCATGTGCCGTAAACGCGGGCGGATCGTGCTGGTCGGTGTCGTGGGCCTCCACCTTCGCCGCTCCGACTTCTACGACAAGGAACTCACCTTCCAGGTGTCGTGTTCCTATGGGCCGGGCCGGTACGACGACAAGTACGAGCAGGCCGGCCAGGACTATCCGTTGGGTTACGTGCGTTGGACCGAGCAGCGGAATTTCGAGGCGATCCTCGACATGCTGGCCAGCGGCCGACTTGACGTCGCGCCGCTGATCACTCATCGGTTCCCGCTGGATGAGGCCCCGGCCGCGTATCAGACCGTGCAGACCGATCGCTCGGCGCTGGGGGTGATCCTGGAGTATCACCAGGAGGTGAAGTTGGCCCGGGCCATTACCCTGCCGGTCACCCAGACCGCGCAGCCTGGTCAGGCGGCGGTGGGGCTCATCGGGGCCGGGAACTTCGCCAAGATCACGCTTTGCCCGGCGCTTTCCAAGACGGGCGCCCGCCTTGTCGCCGTGGCTGATCTGCAGGGCCATGCGGCCCAGCATCTGGCCACGAAGTTCGGCTTCGAACAGGCGGTTACCGACTATCAACTCATCCTGCAGGATGCCCACGTGGACGCCGTGCTGATCGCGGTCGGACACAATCTCCATGCGAAGTTCGTCTGCGAGACGCTCGCCGCCGGCAAGCACGCCTTCGTCGAAAAGCCCCTGGCCATGAGTATGGACGAACTGCGGCAAGTCGTGGCAGGCGTCCAGAAGACGCCTGGCAAGCACGTGATGGTCGGCTTCAACCGGCGATTCAGCCCGCACATGGTCAAGATCAAGCAGCTGCTGGCGGGCCGCGGCGAACCGCTGGCCATGACGTTCACCGCCAACGCCGGGTTCATCCCGCCCGAAGTGTGGGTGCACGATCCGGTCCGCGGCGGCGGGCGGATCGTGGGTGAGGCCTGCCACTTCATCGACCTGATGGTGTTCCTGTCGGGCAGCAAGGTGCGGTCGGTGGCGGCACACTGGATGGGGCGAGGGGTCGCCACGCGCGAAGACAAGATGGCCATCTCGCTTGGGTTTGAAGACGGGTCGGTCGGGACGGTCAACTACTTCGCCAACGGCTCCAAGGCCTATCCCAAAGAGACGCTGGAGGTCTTCTCTGACCAGCGCGTGATCCGGATGGACAATTTCCGCCGCACGGTCGGGTACGGCTTCAAGGGGTTCAGCCAGTTCAAGACGCGGCGGCAGGACAAGGGGCACGCAGCCGAGTTTGCGGCGTTTGTGGAGCGCGTCCGAAGCGGAGGTGAGCCGCTGATTCCACTGGACGAGCTGGTGAACGTGACCCTTGCCAGCTTCGCCGCCATGACCGCGGCACGCGAAGGCCGGACGGTCCAACTCGTGGCGGAATATGCCGGCGCGATGGCAGACGACGCAGGTCGGTCAGAGACTGCAGACCAGTCGAATCAGTTGAACGGGATGGCACCATGAAGATCCTGGTCATTCACCAGTACTTTCTGGGGAAGGACGACCCGGGGGGCTCACGCTGGAACCAGTTCGCCAAGTACTGGGCGGCGGCGGGGCACGAGATCACGATCCTGGCCGGGATGGTGCACTACACGACAGGCAAGAAGCCGCCGGAGTACAAGGGACGGTTCATCGTGCGTGAGGAAGTGCAGCCCGGTGTGACGGTCTACCGCTGCCACGTGAGCGAGTCCTACAACAGGAGTTTCGTCGGGCGGGCTTGGGCCTACCTGAGTTTCGCCATCAGTTCCACCTATGCCGGACTGTTCAAGACCGGCCGCCCGGATGTGATTGTGGCCACCAGCCCGCCACTGACCGTTGCCAAAACGATGAGCTGGCTCAAGTTCTGGCGCCGCTGCCCGGCCGTGTTTGAAGTGCGGGACCTGTGGCCGGAGAGCGCCATTGACACGGGGGTGATCCAGCCCGGCCGTTTGGCCGACATGCTCTTTCGTCTCGAACGCAAGGCCTACCGCCGCGCTGATTGGATCAACGTGCTCACGCCGGCATTCGAAGCAGCGCTGATCGAGAAGAAAGGGGTGGATCCCGCCCGGATCAGCATGATTCCCAACGGCGCTGATCTGGACATCATGAGGCCGGGGGAACGCGACAACCAGGTGCGGCGAGACCTGGGGCTGAACGGGAAGTTCGTGGTCAGCTATTTCGGCGCGCACGGGCGGGCGAACCGGGTGGGCCAACTGCTGGATGTGGCCGAGAAGCTTCAGTCCACGCACCCCGATGTGCGCATCATGCTCGTCGGCCAGGGGATGGAGAAGCCGCAGCTGGTCGCAGACGCCCGCCACCGCGGCCTGGACAATGTCATCTTCGTCGATGCCGTGCCGAAGGAACAGGTCTGCCACTATATCAATGCCTCCGACGTCTGCACCGCCGTCCTCATGCGCAACGACACCTTCAAGACGGTCTACCCGAACAAGGTGTTTGACTATATGAGCTGCAAGCGGCCGATCATCATTGCGATTGATGGCGTGGCGCGCAAGCTCGTGGAAGACGCCGGCGCGGGATACTTCGCCGAGCCGGAAAACCCTGACGCGTTTGTCGACGCACTGCTCCGTATGAAAGACGATCCGGAAGGCATGCGTCGAATGGGCGAGAGTGGCTACGCGTATGCAGCGGGCAACTACAGCCGGGAGGCAATGGCGCGGAAGTACCTGGAGATCCTCGAACGATTGGTCGGACGGGATTGAGGGGATTGACGCAATAATCAGGATGAGGGCTGCGAACTGCCGAGACCGATCGTCGTGGTCAAGTGCACGTGCTTGTCGAACTCGATGGTTGCGATGAGTGTAGGGGAGGGAGACTTCTCGCCGTAGTACAACGATTCCCAGCCCGCGGGCGGTGACGTCTCGCCGCGGATCAGCTGGACATCGAGTTCCGCTGGGGATTCGAGACACACTGACATGCTCGCGCCGTCCACGGTGGTCAGCCAGGTGTGGGCGTCGTGCGCGTGACGACACCAGGGAGCGTCGATCAACCGCCACCGGACACGCGCCGTATGCCGCCCCGCCGAAGTGAGTGCGTCGCAGATGGTATAGGTATCGCCGTTTCGTGTGATCGATCGGCGGTGTGTGACAGGCTGTGGCAGCCACGCGTAGCTGTCACTCTGCATGTCCAGCACCGACGCATCATCGTTGCCGGTTGAAGAGATCACGTGCGCAGCAGGCCAGCGGAACCAGAGGAACCGGGGACCTTTGATCATCTGGTCTACACCGTCGATTTCCACCGTGTTGTGGGCCGCCGTCGAATGGAAGTAGTGTTGCCACCGACTGTCTTCATGGTAGTACATGAAACTCCCGGCATCTCGCAGCACGTTGAGACCTCGGTACCACAAGTCCACATGAAGCATGTCGGCCTGGTGAGGTCGGTCGCGGTAGGTCCCGCAGCGCGTCATGAGCCAGCTGGCGGGACCGCGCAGTATGTGATAGCCACCCATCCGAGCGGACCAGCGCGCGGCGCGGGCCACCGGCTGGACCGGGCTGCTGAGCGCTTGGCTTCCGCACAACCAGAGCAGCTTCTCGTCCCACGGCCCGGCGTTGAGGCACCGTTGCTGGCGCGAAATCCAGGAGGCCGCCTGCAACGTGGGGCGGTAGTCGAGATAGTCGCCGCAGGCCAGCGG
>DAISIS010000518.1:0-4049 GCA_036821925.1 Pirellulaceae bacterium | reverse complement strand
GCGGGCCACCGCCAGGTGCCGCTCGACCGAATTGGTGCCCTGCAGAATCTCATCGAGCAGATAAAGGAGTGTCCAGTCGGCGCTCCGGGCGTACGACGTAGCCTGGTCGACGATGGCCTTGAGCCGCTTGAGTTCCGCCATGTAGAACGAGACACCGTCTGCCAGCGAATCCTGAATACGCATGCTGGTCGTGACCACCAGCGAGCGAAGCTCGAGCGCGCGTGCACACACGG
Source organism: Pirellulaceae bacterium (assembly GCA_036821925.1). Classification (GTDB taxonomy): domain Bacteria; phylum Planctomycetota; class Planctomycetia; order Pirellulales; family Pirellulaceae; genus JAAYDI01. The sequence goes on along the minus strand of DAISIS010000518.1, from coordinate 3,816 downwards.
GGCCGCCGGCTTCAGCCAGCAGTGTGTTGACGCCGATGGAGCGCAGCAGGGTGCTCTTGCCCGACATGTTCGATCCAGTCACCAGCAACACGGTGCCGGCAGGCCCCACGGTCACGTCATTGCCCACGCGCACCTCGTCGGACAGCAGCGGATGCCCCACCGCCGTCCCGCGAAACACCTTCGGCAGGCCGGCATCCACCTCCGGAAAGCACCAGTGGGGGTTGTCGAACGCCAAGCACGCCAGCGACCCCAGCGCCTCCAGTTCCGCCAGCGCCTCAAACCACTGCCGCACCAGGCCGGCACACCGCCGCTGCCACCGCTCGAGCAGCTGCAACACATGGAAATCCCAGAGCATCGTCGCCTGCAGCGCAATATACAGCAGGCTCAGCGCCGACAGACGCAGTCCGGCCAGCCGCATGATCCGGTCCAGCCGCCGCAGCTGGTAGACCGCGCCGTGCTCCGCCTGCACCGCCTGCTCGCGAATGGCCGCCAGCCGCGGGGCGCTGCACGGAATCGCTGCCATCAAGTCAAACAGCGCCAGATAGTGCCGCATCTCACCGCTGCGCGTCGCAATGTTGTCGAAAATGTCGTGCACGGAACCGGTCAGCGCGACCGAGAACAGGACGTTGGCCACGATCACCAGCAGGATCGTCATGCCCCCCACATCCGGAGAGACGAAACCGGCCACCAGGCCCAGCACGGCCAGCAGCCCGCAGCAAGGCAACAGCCGCGATATCCACCGCACCCACGGCCGCCGCGCCAGGTACGGCTCGGACTCGGCCCAGCGCACAAAGGCCGCCGGCCCCGCCAGGCTCCCGGCCAGCGCGTGCCCGCGCAGGACCAGCTCTTCGCGCAGCTCCCACAGCGGCGCCAGCGCCTGGACCGACGCCTGGCGGTCCCGGATCAGACCCGGCTCGGCCGGCTCCAGAATCCAGTCGCGCAGCAGCTCCAGGCCGCGCGGCGTGTGCGCCAGATTGACCAGGTGAAACAGCGACGCCCGGCCAAACAGATCGAGGTCTTTCGCCAGGGAGGCATGCTGTGGCGGCACCACGACCCGCGGGATCGGCACCTCCGACCAGCGCCGCAGGCAGCGCGCCTGCTGCCACTGGTTCACCTGCCGCCGCCGATCCAGATCCGCGCGCTGACGCTTGCGCCAGTCGTCGACAATCGCCAGGCTCAGGAAGAACACACCCATCCCGGTCCCGGCAGCAATCCAGAGCGGCCGGGCAGGCGCGTCGAGATAGGCCAGGACCAGGCACCACGCGGTGCCGAGAAACGTCAACCCGCGTGCGGCGACCAGTTTGCCGTCGTGCCGGCCCAGACGGGCGGCGGCCGCGGCAAACTGCTCGACCCGCTCCCGATAGATCTGCACAGACGCCCCGCCACCATCGCTGTCCACCACCGGCTTGCCCTCCCTGAGTCATCTGCCGCGCGGCTCGGTCCGCACCAGTTCTTCATAGCGCTGCAGCACCGCCTCGTACCGCTGGCGATCATACGGATGCGTGCGCAGAAACGCCGGCAGCACGGCGTTGGGCTTTCCCTTCCGTTCTTCGAACAGCAGGAACAATTTCGCCAGGTCGCGTGGGTCGTAGCCGGCGCGGTAGGCCCACGTCACGCCGTCCCGATCCGCCTCCAATTCCTCTTCCGGCCGGAACGGTCGCGCGAAGGTGCGGGTCAACAGCAGCGTGTCGTGCATCATGTTCCGCGGCTCCGCCGCGCGGCCCGCGCTGAACGTGCGTTGCGCCAGCCGCATCGCCTTGAGATACCGCAACTGATGGCCGTGGTCAATGTGCGACAATTCGTGGCCGATCACGCCGACCAGCGCCGACTCGCTGGGCACCTCCTCCAGCAGTCCGCGGAAGAACACCAGGTTGCCCCCCGGAAAACACCGCGCGTCACTCTCGGGCGATTCCGCCACCAGGACCGTGATCGAGCGATACCGGTCGGCATGCTCCATCTGGGGCCGAATCTTCTCCACCAGCCGGCGCAACCGCTCAACCTCCTTGCCGCGCGACACCACGCGAATGTTCTGCCGGCGCAGATCGGCCAGGAACCGGTCGAGCGCCTGCCGGCCGAACTGCTGCTCCTCCTGCCAGGAGATCTCGACCTGCTCCAAGGCGCGCCGCTGCTCCGGCGTCTGTTCGCCAAACACCTGGTCGAAGAACGCTTCGACGTCGAACACCGCCGGCCGGTTCCGGTCCTGCCCGGTGACTGCACTGGCCGCCAGCAGCACGCCGCTCGCCGCGGCCAGCGTGCACCAGCACATCCACACGTTGCGGACCGGTCGGCGCCCGACCACCGCGGGCACGGCGTGATTCGAAGAATCCATCTCGCCAACTCGCTGCAGATTTCGGAGTACGCGTCGCCCCTGTGACGCCTGTCCCGCCTCGCCGGACAACCACCCCTACTCTGTTCCTTGTAACCAATCGCGGCCGATCTGTCATCAGTCGTAGAGCAACCACTTCTCGCGGCGTTCGCGGAATTGCTCGAGCTCCTCCCGGTAGACCGCCATGATCTCGCCCGTCGTACGCCCTGCAGACACCGCCTGCCAGGTCGCGACGTCGAACAGCAGCCGATCGTAGGCGGCGGCGTCCCACCGCTCGGGGAACAGCCGCTGGAGCGTACCGGCCACTTCAAAACCAGTCTGTAACGGGTCAAACCGGGCCCGGTCCGTGATCACGACATTCACGCCCTGACAGGCCTCTCCCGCGAACTTGCTCGCCGCGGGGGTGAAGCGGACCGGCACAAAGCAGACGCCGGGCAGCGCCGCCGCGTTGAGCGCCGCGGCCAACCGGCGACCCTCAACCCAGGGCGCCCCCAGCACCTCGAACGGCGTGTCGGTGCCACGCCCCACCGACAGGTTCGTCGTTTCCAGGAGACCGATCCCCGGGTAAAGCAACGCCTGGGTGAGCGACCGCATGTTCGGCGACGGATTGATCCACCACAGCCCCGTGCGGTCAAAGAAGTCCTGCCGGTGCCAACCCTCTACTTTCACGATCTGGAGGTCCAGCTGCAGACGCCAGATCTCGCGGAACATGATCGCCAGCTCTCCCACCGTCATGCCGTGCCGCACCGGCATCGCGCAGCAGCCCACGAACGATTCACGCCCGGCGTCCAGCACGGGGCCGGCCACATCCAGGCCGTTAATCGGATTCGGGCGATCGAGCACCACGAACCCGATATGCGCGTCAGCCGCCGCCTGCATGGCGTACGCGAGGGTAGAGATGTAGGTATAGAACCGCGTGCCGATGTCCTGGATGTCGAAGACCAGGACGTCGAGCCCGGCGAGGCTGGCGGGGGTCGGCCGGCGCGTTTCGCCGTAGAGGCTCCAGATGGTCACCCCCGTTTCGCTGTCCTGGCTGTCGCCGATCTGCGCCACGTCCAACACGCCCTGGATCCCGTGCTCCGGGCTGAACAAGGCCTTCAACTCCACCTCGGGCGCGGCGCACAACAGGCTGGCCGTTGTCACGCCGGCGCGGTTGATCCCCGTGTGATTGGTGATCAGGCCGACTCGTTTTCCAGCCAGTGCACGGAAGTTGTCCCGTTCCAGCACGTCGATGCCACACCGCACCGCGTCCGCGTCCACGTCCGCGTCCACGTCCGGCGGCGGCTCCGTCGCGTCGGCGGCTCCAGCCCGGACTGCGGCAGCCGCCAGCGTACCGATGCGACCGGCCAGCGAATTTACGTTGCCCTTGCCATCCGGATGCACGCGATTGCTCAGGAAGATCACGAACAACTCCAGTTCCGGGTCGATCCACAGCGCCGTGCCGGTGAACCCTCCGTGCCCCACGGCGTGCGACGACAGCCCCCGGCCGC
>DAISIS010000517.1:0-4078 GCA_036821925.1 Pirellulaceae bacterium | reverse complement strand
CGGTCAGGAGCAGCAGCGGATTGCCCGTCATGTCGACGGCGTCCAACAGCTTCATCCCGAGGGTGCCCAGCCCGGCCACACCGGAGAGCAGGACGCAGCAGAGCCCGACGGCGCCGAACAGCTTCATCGGACTGGCCGAATACGTCAGGATGTACTTGACAGTCATCAAGTCGAGAATCACCCGCGCCGTGCGGGAGATGCCGTACTTCGTGCGGCCGAACTGCCGCGCGTGATGCCGCGTGACGACCTCGGCACACCGCGCCCCGCGCGCGTGTGCCAGGATTGGAATGAACCGGTGCATCTCGCCGTACAGTTCCAGCTCCTGCGCCACCTCGCGCCGCACCGCCTTGAGCGTGCAACCCAGATCGTGTATCGGGAAGCCTGTCACCCGCGAGATCAGGCGGTTGGCCAGCAGCGACGGCAACCGGCGATTGAGCCACGGGTCCTGCCGGTCCTTGCGCCACCCGTGGACCAGATCGAACCCTTCGTCGATCTTGGCCAGCATCATCCGGATGTCCTGGGGATCGTTCTGCAGATCGCCATCCATCGTGACAATCACGTCTCCCGAGGCGAAGTGGATGCCGGCCTGCATCGCCGCCGTCTGACCGAAATTGCGGCGGAACCGCACGACCTTCAAACGCGGATCGAACTGGGCCAGCTCCCGCAGCCGCGCGAAGCTGCCATCGGTCGATCCGTCGTCCACGACCACTACCTCGCACGACCGATCCAGCTCGGTCAGGACTCGATCCAGCTGCGCGTACAACAGCGGGATGTTCTCGCGTTCGTTATACACCGGGATGACAATGGACACGTCCACAGCGGCAGACCTCCTGGAAGGGGCCGGGCCCGCAGCAACTCGGGGCCGGGCGGCAGGAGTGTAGGCCAACCCCGCCCGGACGACAACATCAGTTCGCCACCCGCTTGCTCTTGGACCCCTGTCCGGAATGCGCTACAATCGAGCCGGTGATCTGCCAGAAGCTCTTGGAGGAGACTGCGGGGATGGACAGTCATGGACGACGCGCGCGATGGCGGACGCTGGCACTGGCCGCCTGGTGCGCCCTGCTGTGCGTGCCGCGTGCGACAGGCGCGGAGCCGGACCGCGGACCGCTGTCGATGCTGGAGGACGCGGAGCTGACCGACGTCTGCTTCGTCGACTCCGATCAGGGCTGGGCGGTGGGGGACACCGGTGTCATCTGGCATACCGAGGACGGTGGCCGGCGCTGGCAGCTGCAGCGTGCGCCGGAAGTCTGCCGGCTCGAGTCGGTACACTTCCTGGATGCCCAGTTGGGCTGGGTGGTGGGCGGTCGGGTCCATCCCTACACCCATCAGACGAGCTGCGTGGTGCTGCGGACACAGGACGGAGGTCAGACCTGGACGAGCCTGCCCGGGCTGACGCTGCCTGCATTGAAACACGTCCAGTTCCTGACCCCGCAGCAAGGCTGGGCGGTCGGGAACGCCTCGTCGTTGTATCCCACCGGTGTCTTCCGCACGGAAGACGGCGGACGCAGCTGGTCGACTCTGCCGGCGGCGGTCCAGGGTCCCTGGACCACGGGGGATTTCCGCAGCTTCGAGTCGGGGCTGGCCGCGGGCCCGCAGGGCCGCTTGGCGCAGGTCGCCGTGCCGGCCATGACCGGGGTGACGATCCCGGGGGTCGGAGGTCGCACCGTGCGGGCGATCACGCGCAGCGACGCGCGTCAGGGCTGGCTGGTGGGGGATGGCGGCCTTGTGCTCCACACGACCGACGCGGGCCTGACGTGGCAGCCCCCCCCTGGCCCCCTGCCTGCCGGGACAACCCAGCTGTTCGATTTCCGCGCGCTGGCGGCGTGCGGCCCGCACGTCTGGGCAGTCGGAGCGCCGGGCAGCCGCGTGCTGCATTCGCACGACGGCGGAACGACATGGGAGCTGCAGCGGACGGACCAGAGTCTGCCGTTGCGGGGCCTGACATTCCTGGACGCCCAACGCGGGTGGGCAGTCGGCGCGCTGGGCACCATCCTCGCGACGCGCGACGGCGGCCAGTCCTGGCGGCGGATGCGCGGCGGCGGCACCCGCCTGGCTCTGCTCGGACTGTTCAGCGAACCGACTCACCTGCCGCTGGAACTCTTCGCCTGGTCGTCCGGCAGCGAGGGGTATCTCAGTTACGCCGAGATTTTCAATCGGCGGGATGGGGAACTCGAGCCCGTGTCGGACGCGCCGCTGGAGGACGCGGCGCAGGCAGCTCTGGTGGCCGTCGGCGGCGGTGGCACCGATCTCGCTTGGCAATTCCCCCTGCGGCAGGAGGGCCTGCAAATCCGGGCGCAGGACCTGGTGCAGGTCTGGGACCGCCTGCACGGCGGCCGCTCCATCGATATGCTCGAGGAGCTGGCGGTGCGGCGTATTCGCCAGTGGCGGCCGGACGTGATTGCGACGGAAGGCCCCAGCCTGCGAGGTGACCATCCGTTGTCACATCTGGTCAACCAGATCGTGCTCTCTGCCGTGCACAAGGCGGCAGACTCCGCGGCCTATCCCGACCAGCTGTCGTGTGCCGGACTGTCCCCCTGGAAGGTCAAGAAAGTGTTCAGCGTCGCCGCCGACGACGATCAGCCGACGGTGACGCTCACGACGGCCCAGCTGGCGCCGCGTCTGGGGTGTTCGGTGGCCGATCAGGCGCTCGACGGATATGCGCTGATCCGCCCGCGGTACGCCTCCCCGCCGGCGACGGTCGGTTTCCGCCTGCTGTGGGATGAACTGCCGCAGGCCGCCGGCCGGAGAGACATATTCAGCGGCATATTCCTGCAGGCGGGAGGGGACGCGCGGCGTGCGGAAGGTGCTCCCGCCGCACGGGACGTGGAAGCCCTGACCCGCGCAGCGCAGCAGCGGCGAAACATCGAGCAGTTGTTCCTGAAGACCACCGGCGGATCCGCCCAGGCCGCCGGCTGGCTCGCCCAGCTGCAGGATCTCACGCGCTCGCTCAACGCCTCCAGTGCGGGGCAGCTGTTGTTCCAGCTGGCACAGCGTTATCTCGAGGCGGGACAGCTGGAGCTGGCGGCCCAGGCGCTCGAGCAGCTGGTGGGCCGCTACCCGGACCATGCCCTGTGTGAAACCGCCATCGTGTGGCTGATCCAGTACTACGCGAGCAGCGAGATCGACTGGCAGCTGCGGCGGCAGTCCCAGGTGGCAGCGGACGTGGTCGTGGCGCAACCGCCCCAGATGGCGGCCGACGGCACCGTGGAACCGGCCGGTTTCGCACAGCCGATGCCTCAGCTGCCGACGGCGCCGCCGGCAGTCGGCGGGCCCCCACCGGCCGGCACTCACGCGGCGATCGCGGTGGGTCCGCAGCCAGTCGATCGGGCAGCGCGGGCCGTGAACCTGGCCCAGCTGCTGCAGCGCAGCCGGCCGGGGCTGTTCGCCCAACCGCAGGTCCAGTTCCCCATGTCGGTGGCCTATCGCCTGAGCGGGATGCCGCGCGATGCGGAGCGATTCTATCATCGCCTGAGCGCCGGTCAGATCCCGACGAACTGGGGACGCTGTGCCGAAGCGGAGTTGTGGCTGGCGCGCGGCCGCGGGCGCGCGCCCAAGCCGGTCTGCAAGTGCCGGCTGGTCACCTCCCGGCCGCGCCTGGACGGGCAGCTCGATGACCCCGCGTGGGGCGAGGCCGAGCGTCTGGAACTCTCGAGCGCTCTGCATGATGACGGGACCTGGCCGGCCACCGCCATGCTGGCGTGCGACGACGAGTTTCTGTTTCTGGCGGCCAGTTGCCGCAAAGCGCCCGGTGCGCAGTATCCGGCAGCGCCGGGTCCGCGCCCCCGCGATCCGCCGCTGGACGATTGCGACCGCCTGGATGTGCTGATCGATCTGGATCGCGACTATGCGACCTTCTACCGCTTGACCATCGACTATCGCGGCTGGACAGGCGAGGCGTGCGCGGGCAACGCGCACTGGGATCCCGTCTGGTATGTCGCGCAGCACGAGTCCGCGACGGACTGGACGGTGGAGGCCGCGATACCGCTGGCCGAACTGACGCCCCGCAGCCCGACGGCAACCGACGTGTGGGCCGTCGGCGTGCAGCGGATCGTGCCGCAGGTCGGCATTCAGGCCTATA
>DAISIS010000516.1:0-4096 GCA_036821925.1 Pirellulaceae bacterium | reverse complement strand
GGATGAAGTGGCTGAGCCAGCAGGCGCGCCGGCACGTTGACGACCACCAGCACCGGCACGACAAACGTGAAGAAGCCCCACAGCGGCACCCCCCAGCCGCGGTTATAGATCTCCATCGGGTAGCGGGCGAAGTTCGTGATGTAGAACCAGAAGTCGTAGAGCGTCTGGTTGCGTCCCAACCAGATGCTGGTCGACGCCAGCGAAATCATCAGGCTGTAGAAGATCGCGACGCCGCAGCACAGGTAGAACAGATACAGCCCGACCATCCAGGGCGAGATGGACAGCGGGTGCACGGGACGCGTGGTCAACTGCCACAGCGCCACGACCAGCAGGATCACCCCCGCCGTGAACGTGGACAACGACGACCAGTCCATCTTCTGGAACGACACGAGGAACTGTGTGTCGATTGGCTTGAGCAGTACGAAATCGAGATTGCCCGTCCGAATCAACTCGCTGTAATCGTCCGCGTTGGTCATGAAGAACGTCTGGACCAGGCTGTTGATCAGCCAGGTGGTGGCGAGAAACACAAAGAACTCGTACTTCCCCCAGCCGCTCTCAGGGCCGATCAGCGGCGTGTGCTGAAACACGATCAGGTAGAAGCCCACATTCATCAGCGTCCACCCGGCCGAGGAGATGCACTGCAGGAGGAAGTTCGTGCGGAACATGGTGTCCCGCACCAGGCTGTTGCGGGCAAAGGTGAGAAACACGCGGAGATACGAGGGGCGCCGCTTCGCCATGGCTCACCCTCCATACCCGCTGTAGCGGCGTACCCCCAGCCGGTACGCGACCCGCGCGGTCACGATGAAGAACACCACCCACCCCGCTTCGATCCACAGCTCGCCGATCAGCTCCTCGCGCGGCACCTTGCCCAGGAAGATCGCCGCCGGATAGTACGCCAGATACTTCAGCGGCAGCATGCTCACGAGCCGGTCCCACGGCGCCGGCAGCATATCCAGCGGGAACATATGCCCCGAGAGGAAGAAGTTGAACAGCATGTAGATGAACAGCAGCGAACTGACCTCCAGGAACCAGAACCCGATCAGGCCGATCGAAGCCTCCAGGAAGAAGCCCAGCAGGAAGCTCATCAGGAGCGCCGCCACGTAGCCGGCCAGCAGGTCCCACGCCGGCCACCCGTCGACGAAATACCCCCGGCAGATGAAGAAGACCAGCAGGAACGGGAGGACGGCCACCGAGTAATACGCCAGCTTGTGCGCCAGCCGGCTCAGCAGCAGGAACTCCAGCATGTCGATCGGCTGGATCAGGTACTTCTTGATCTCCCCGCTGCGGATCTGCAGCGCGATGCCGGAGGCCAGACCGGGCATGCTCGAGAACGCCCGGCTGATCATCGACAGCAGGTAGTAGGCCACCATATTGGAGAACGAGTAGCCGACGATGGTCGCGCTGTCGCGCGTGCCGTGGCCAATGGTGTCGAAGATGGCCCACCACAGGAAGATCTGGGTGACGATCGGCAGGAACCGCATGAGCGTCCCCAGCGCGAAGTCCCCCCGGTACACCAGCCGCTCCTCGAGCGCGATGCGGAGGATCGTCCACCAGCCGGCAGCGCGGGCGAAGGCTGCATTCACGGGAGCACCGCCTGCCGGGCGTCGCGGTCCACGGCCACATCGTCGACGCGCGAGAACACCTCGGCGATGACCTCCTCCAGCGGCGGATCTTCCACCGCGACGTCTTCGACCGTATAGGCGCTCAGCAGCGCCGCCATCGCAGACGGCACCTGCCGGCGGGCCACGCGCAGCTTCGCCTTCGGCGGCTCGACTTCCAGCAGCGTGCCGAAGCGCGCCAATTGGTCGAACGCCTGCCCTTCGGCCAGGTGCAGCGTCACCACCTTGTGGCCGCTGAACCGGTCCACAATGCCGCTGAGCGAACCGTCATAGTGCAGCCGCCCGTCCGCGATGATCACGACGCGTTTGCACAGCGCGCTGACGTCCTTCATGTAGTGGCTGGTCAGCAGGATGGTGATCTGCCGCTTCTGCTGATAGTACTTCAGGAACTGCTGAATCGCATGCTGCGCCACGACGTCCAGGCCGATGGTCGGTTCGTCGAGGAACAGCACATCGGGCGAATGCAGCAGCGCGGCGATGAGTTCCATTTTCATGCGTTCGCCGAGCGACAGTTCGCGCACCGGCTGGTGCAGCAGCTTCGTGACCCTCAGCAGCCGGGTCAATTCATCGAGTGTCTGCTGGAACCGCTGGCCGTCCACCCGGTAGATCTGCTGGTGCAGCCGGAACGACTCCTGGGCCGGCAGGTCCCACCACAGCTGGTTCTTCTGCCCCATCACCAGCGCGAAGCGGCGGCGATAGGCGTTTTCGCGCTGCCAGGGGACGTGCCCCATGACGCGCGCCGTCCCGGACGAAGGACTGATGACGCCGGAGAGCAGCTTGAGCGTGGTGGTCTTCCCGGCGCCGTTGGGACCCAAAAAGGCTACAAACTCCCCCTGCTCCACCGTCAGATCCACCTCCCGCACCGCGCGCACCTCCCGGTACTCCCGGCGAAACAACCCCCGCAGGGAAGCCCGCAGTCCCTCCTGTTTCTGGTAGACCCAGTACGACTTGGACAGCTTCTCGATTTCGATCGTGGCCATGATGGTTGGATTATAAAGAGCCCGGGCCGCAGCGGACAGGCGCGGCGGCCGGTCGCGTTGTCGCTCCCCCGACCTTCCGCTATAATCGGGCCGATTTGTCGGCGGCTGGTGCCGGGTCACGGCGGAAACAGTGCACGCGGCCCCCGACGCGCTGGGGAAGGAAGCGACTACGATTACCAATACCCATCGGATTGGCATCGGGCACGACACGCATCGGCTGATTCCCGGAGGGCCCCTGCGCCTGGGCGGCGTCGAGATCCCGCACGAAGCACACCTGCGCGGGCACAGCGACGCGGACGTCCTGCTGCACGCCGTCACCGACGCGCTGCTCGGGGCCATCGCCGCCGGAGACATCGGCGACATGTTCCCCGATACGGCGGCCGAGAACCGCGGCCGGAACTCCGCCGACATGCTGGCGCAGGCCTACCAACGGGTGCAGCAGGCCGGGTACTGCATCGAGAATCTCGACTGCGTCGTGTTTGCCCAGCGCCCGCGACTCGGCACCTACAAGCAACTCATCCGCCAGCGGCTGGCAGAGCTCCTGCAGCTGCTGCCGGAACAGGTCGGGCTGCAGGCAAAAACCGGAGAAGGAGTGGGACCTGTCGGGCGCGAGGAGGCGATTGCCGCGGAGTGCATCGTGCTGCTCGGCCGCCAAGCAACCGGGCGCTGAGGGCCCCGCAACCAAGACCCCGCAACCGAGACATTGACTCGTTGCACAACACGGTGGTAATCCAGCCATGACTCTTCGCGTTTACAACACGCTGTCGCGCACGAAGGAAGTCTTCGAGCCGGTGCATCCGGGCAAAGTGGGGATCTACCTCTGCGGCCCGACCGTCTACGATCGCGCCCACATCGGGCACATGGTCGGCCCGGTGATCTTCGACACCATCAAGCGGTTCCTGGTACACGCCGGGTACGACGTCACCTGGATCGTCAACATCACCGACGTGGACGACAAGCTGATCAAGAAAGCGCGGGAGCGGAACGTCTCGATGGCGGAGATCGCGCGGGAGAACACGCAGGACTACCTGAAGAACCTGGCAGGGCTGGGAGTCGATCAGATCGATCAGATGCCCAAGGCCACGGAGTCGATGGAGGAGATCATCCGCTTCACCCAGGCGCTGGTCGACCGGGGCTATGCGTACGCCGTCGAGGGGGATGTCTTCTTCGACGTGGGCAAGGACCCGGAATACGGCAAACTGACCAACCGCACCGTCGATGCGCTGCAGGGCGAAGGGGGTGAGGCGGCCTCCAAGAAACATTCATCGGCCGACTTCGCCCTGTGGAAGAGCGCCAAGCCGGGCGAACCGTCCTGGGACAGCCCCTGGGGGCCCGGTCGACCGGGCTGGCACATCGAGTGTTCGGCGATGAGCCGCCACATCCTGGGGGAGACGTTTGACATCCACGGCGGCGGCCTGGATCTGGTGTTCCCGCATCACGAGAACGAGATCGCCCAGAGCGAGTGCTGCCACGGCCGGCCGATGGCCCGCTACTGGC